>NZ_RAWN01000010.1:0-88601 GCF_003668895.1 Corallococcus sp. AB045 | reverse complement strand
CTCCGACGCGGCCCTGGCGCCCCCCACCGTGGCGCCCGCGCCCCGCGCCGCGGGACTGCCCAGAGCGGTGTGGGCCACGGTCGTGGCGCTCTACGTGGTCCTCTTCCCGTACCACCCGGGTCTGCGCTCGCCCAACGAGCTGTGCCGGCTGTGGCAGACGCGCGCCCTGGTGGAGGACGGGACGCTGGAGATCAACCGCGCCCTGCGCGACTACGGTCCGGTGGGCGACCTGTCCGTGATGGACGGGCGCTACTACCCGTCCAAGGCGCCGCTCCTGTCCTTCGCCGCGGTGCCCGTGTACGCGGGCCTGAGAGTCATTGGCGGCAGCCACCGCTACGCCGTGCCGGAGGTGCCGCTCGTCTTCTTCAGCCGCCTCTTCCTCACGGTGCTGCCCACGCTGGGGCTGCTGTGGCTGGTGCGCCGCTTCCTGCGCGCGTTCCTGTCGCCCGTCGTCGCGGACGGCGTCACGGTGACGTACGCGCTGGGCTCGCTCGCGTTCAGCTACTCGCTGCTCTTCATGAGCCACCAGACGACGGCGGTGCTGCTCTTCGCGGGCTTCTACGCGCTCTGGAAGCTGT
Organism: Corallococcus sp. AB045; assembly: GCF_003668895.1. Taxonomy (NCBI): domain Bacteria; kingdom Pseudomonadati; phylum Myxococcota; class Myxococcia; order Myxococcales; family Myxococcaceae; genus Corallococcus; species Corallococcus sp. AB045. The sequence goes on along the minus strand of NZ_RAWN01000010.1, from coordinate 88,023 downwards.
CGCGCGGCGATTGGCGCGAGCGCGGCTACGTCGTGGCCGGCGCGTGCGCGGGCGCCACCGTCGCCGCCGAGTACACCGGCGCGCTGGGCGTGCTGGGCCTCATCCTCTACGCCGTGCTCACCGTGCTGGGCACGCCGGAGCCCTGGGCCGCGCGGCTGAAGAAGCTGGGCCGGGCCACGGGGCTCGCCGTGCTGGGCGCGCTGCCCTTCATCGTGGCGCTGGGGCTCTACCACCAGGCCACCTTCGGGCACCCGCTGGAGACGGGCTACAAGCACCTCAACGACGCGGCCTACCAGCCGTGGCACCTGGGCGGCTTCCTGGGCATCCGCACGCCGGATCCGCGCGCCTTCACGCTGTCGTTCTTCTCCCCGCTGCGGGGCCTCTTCACCCTGTCGCCGTTCCTCTTGCTCGCGCTGCCCGGACTCGCGCTGCTCAAGCGCCTGGGCCGGACGTCCGCGGAAGGACGCGCCCTCTTCTGGATGTCCGCGGCCACGCTCGCCGGCTACACGTACTTCACCTCGTCGTTCACCTACGACTCGTGGGGCTGGACGACAGGGCCCCGGCACCTCACGGGGCTGGTGCCCTTCCTGCTGCTGCCCGCGGGCCTGGTGCTGGAGCGGCTGCGCGGCGCCGGCCGGCCGGTGCTGTCCGGCATCGCGGCCATGCTGTGCGCGGCGTCCGTGCTCGTCACGGGGCTGGCCACCTTCGTCAACTACATCCCCGACGACGTCTCCACCCCCGTGCTCGCGCTGGCCCGGCCGCTGCTCCTGGACGGCTACCACCCGCCCAACCTGCTCGCCTGGCTGGGCCTGCCCACGTCCCTGGCGGGCGCGGTGCTGCTCGCGGCGCTCGTCACCGTGGCGGCGTCCGTCTTCGGAGCGCTGCTCCGGGACGCGGCCGGACGCACGCCTCCGCCAGCGGCCTGGGTGGCGGGGCTCGCGACGCTGGCGGTGCTCACGAGCGCACAGGCGGCGTTCACCCGGAACGACCGGGCGGATCAGAACGCGGTGCGCTTCCTGGAGTCCGTCTGGCTCCAGCCTCCCAACCGCCCCACCGCGCCCTTCTGGCCCCGCGCCGGTTCCTGAGCGCGTGGCTATACTGGCGTCCCCCTCCCTCGGAGACCGTGCATGACCTCGCGGTGGTGCCTGCTGTCCACCCTCCTGCTGTGCGCCCCGGCCGTTTCCCACGCCGAGGACGCCGCCGCCCTCTGGGACAAGAGCTGCAAGAACTGCCACGGTCCGGACGGCCGCGCCCAGACGCGCATGGGCCAGAAGGAGTCCATCCCCGACATGAGCCGGGCCGCCTGGCAGAAGGCGGAGTCGGACACCGAACTGCGAGACGTCATCGCCAACGGTTCGTCCCACAACCCCAAGATGAAGGCCTACAAGGACCGGCTCACCCCGGAGCAGCTGGACGCCCTGGTGCGATACATCCGCACCTTCAAGGCGAAGGAGTAGCGCTCGTGAATAACCCTCCGCGCCCGGGCGTCGTGGGGATTGGGAGAATTGGAGCCGCCATGAAGACCCTCACCGTCGCCATCGTGTTCTGCCTGTCCATGGTCAGCCTCTTCACGTCGGTGCGCGCCGACGCCAATGCCTTCCCCCGCCTGGAGCCGGGCGTCTCCCAGCCGGTGGCGCTGATGCCCAAGGGCGGCGACGGCAAGGGCGGTGGCAAGGGCGGCAGCGACGGCGGCAAGGGCGGCGAGGAGGACGAAGAGGAGTACCGCCGGCAGACCCGCGCCCTCTCCCAGAAGGCCGCCCTGGAGCTGGTGGACCCCGGTGTCCTGGACGACATGCTCCGCCTGCGCGCTGCCGTGCGCGGCGGCCAGCGCTGAGGCTCGGGCTACCTCGCAAGAATGAGGGGGCTCGCAAAGTTTGCGCAGCCCCCTGACGTCAGACGGCACCCCCCCGCCTCACGGACATCCCTTATTCCGGCGGGTTGAGCGCCGGAATTCCCGGCACGAAGCTTGCTGTTCATTGGCTCCCAAGCCGTACCTCCCCCCAGGGGTACGTGAAGGAGCCCCCGATGGTGCGTCGCCCAACTCCCCGCCGTCAGTCCCGTGGCTTCACGCTCCTGCTCGCGCTGGGCGTGGTCGCGGTCGTGACGATGGCGGTGATGCTCAGCTACAGCGTGGTGGGCCGCGAGGCCGACACCCAGGCGGACACCCGCCGCCAGAAGCAGGCGTTCTTCGCCGCCGAGGCGGGCCTCGCCGAAGGGCGCGAGACGGTGCGCCTGCTGCTGAACAACAACGGGAACAACGCCACGATGGGCCTGTCCGCCGCCCTGGGAGGGGTCGCTCCGGTGGCCGACATCCCCGCGCTGGCCGCCGCCAATCCCCCCTGGTACGAGCTGCTGCCCGGACCGGAGGACGGATGGAACCCGTACACGGTGACCACGACCAACCTGAGCGCGTCTGAAGTCCCCGTGGGCGTGGACTTCCCGGAGCAGCGCAACGTGCGCTACCGCGTCTTCATCCGGGATGACCTGGATGACGACCAGAACACCGTCGACAGCAACCGCCAGCTGTGGGTCCTCGCCGTGGGCGAGGTGACCATGGAGAACGGCCGCCGTCCGACGCGCTCCATGGTCCAGGCGCTGGTCACCAACGCGATTGGCGAATCCATCTTCGCGCCCGGCTGCATCACCAAGGGCTGCGGCCCGGACATGACCTACAACAATCCCACGGACCAGAAGGCGCCCGCGGGAACCACCATCACCCTTCCGTGACCTCGTCTTCTCCCACGAGCCCCCCCATGAAACGCCTGATTCCCCTGCTGCTCCTGCTGCCGGTGCTCGCCAGCGCCCAGGACCGAGGCGCGGTGGCCTTCAACAAGGCCTGCGCACAATGCCACCAAGCCAGGACCCCGACGGAGAAGCAGCCGGTGGGGCCGCTCGGCGTGCGCAAGCCCGTGGGTCCCTACATGGACCAGGTGCTGGACAAGAAGACCCTGGTGGAGGTCCGCACGTGGGTGCAGTCCCCCCACATGATCAACCCGAAGACGGACTGCGACACGCGCCTGCTGCCCCGCGACGAGCTGGACGCCCTCACCAGCTACCTGTCCACCGTGGTGGTGGCCCCCGCGCCCCCCCGCCGGATGATGCTGCGCAAGCAGATGACGGAGCAGGTGGCGGCACGCAAGGCGCGTGACAAGGCCGAGGCCGAAGCGAAGGCGAAGTCCCAGCCGAAGAACCAGGGGAAGCAGTGATGCGCACGCTCTTTCAACGAACCCTCACGGCGCTGGTGCTGGCGGTCGCGACGCCCTCGCTGGTCCACGCGCAGCAGCTCTGCCAGGACGACCTGTCCAACGACAAGCAGGGCGCCTTCAAGCTGGGCCCTGACGGCCTCACCGTCGCCAACGACACCATCCTCCTGCGCAAGGACGGCCGGCTCCAGCTCAACACCAACCTCAAGAAGCTGGACTCAGAGAACATCATCTTCCCGTTCGACCAGACGGTCACCATCGACTACGTGTACGAGTCCGCCGGCGCGTCGCACTCGCTCGGCTACATGTACATGGAAGACGTGGTGAAGCGGGGCTACGCGGACAAGGACACCCACGAGCTGGTCGACCTGAACGACAACGGCATCCTCGACCTGCACGAGGCCATCTACAACCTGACGCCGGACGACGACACCGTCCTGCCCATCAAGTACGTGGGCCTGTCGCGGCGCTGCAACAACACCTTCACGTCCGGGGGCAAGAAGTACAACGAGCCCGAGCTGGCGATGGGCGCCTGCGGCAGCACCTTCCGCCACGACGACGACGTCACGGACGCGCGCCCGGGCCGCGGGCACTCCGCCGAATTCAACATCGCCACGGACTGGGTGGGCGTCAACGACGTCAACGACGCGCAGGGCGACCGGGGGCTGTTCAACTACATCCCCAACCTGCTCGAGCCGAAAGTGCCGGAGAACGGCAACCTGGGCATTGGAAGAATGGTCTACCTGCTCGTGGACGACGACAGCGACCATACCGTCACGCGCAACCTGGGTCCCGTCGCGGACGCCGACGACACCTTCAACGGCGTGCCCGACTACAACGTCTCCCAGTATGACTTCCGGGGCATCAAGCTCCCCGCGCCCATCAAGCCCCCTAACGATGCGCCGAAGTCAGAAAAGGACCAGTACGCCGCGGACAAGGACAACTACGAGAAGATCAACACCGGCGACCGCCGGGTGAACCTGGGCCTCGTCGCGGGTGGCAAGGAGATCATCTTCTTCGCCGTCGTCTACTACGAGGCCCGCCACAACACGGACAACGACACGGTCGCCCCCTGCCTCAAGCGCCAGCCCTATACGGGCAACCCCCTCGAGGACGGCAAGTGCCTGTTGCACCTGCAGACGTCCGTCTCCGTGTTCTTCTCCAAGGCCACCTGGAACCTGGACCAGAACTTCAAGGCGCCCACGAACAACGTGGTGGCGGAGCGCAACATCGGCTGCAAGTACTCCGAGAGCTGCAACTCCCCCACGGACGGGTCCGCCTGCAAGATTGACGGCACGAGCCCGGTCAAGAAGGCCTGCGGCTGGCTGGAGAATGACACGCTCAAGCGCCTGGACTCGCCTGCCTACAAGAACCTGAAGATGCCCATGGAGGGCGTGGTCGTGCCGGTTCCGGGTAAGGACATCACCGACCCGGAGAAGGCCGCTGCCATGGCCAGCATGAACTTCATGCCCCACGTCATCGTGGGCGCGCCCACCACGGACCCCTTCCGGTGGATCCTCGGCTTCGAGGACCTCAACGGCGGCGGTGACCGCGACTTCAACGACATCGTGTTCATGATCAACAAGGAGAACGGCGGTGGCGCCAAGTCCACCACCATCACCTCTGACGTCATGACCGACGATCCGGCCAAGGGCAAGCTGGGCCCGGAATTCACCATCACCAAGGTCCGCTTCCGCCGCCAGGACGACGTCGCCCCGTACGCGACCCCGGGCAACCCGCCCACGAACATCCGCACCAAGTCCTCCTGCAACATGGTGGAGGATCCGGCCTGCAAGCCCGCCCCAGCCTGCACGAAGGCGCCCTGCTGGACCGAAGAGGTCGCGGGTGCCTGCACCGCGAGCAGCGTGAAGCCCACCATCACCTATTCCATCGCCGTGGACTGCCGCACGCTGAACGCCGCGGGCATCTACGAGAAGAACGAAAACCCCGCGTGGGTGCCGGTGCCGCTCAACAACGACAAGCAGTACCCCGACCAGGAGGTGGAGATCGACATCCTGGCGCTGGGCCTCACCGGGTCGCAGCTGTGCTGGAAGGTGGACATCAGCAGCCCCAGCGAGCTGTGCCGTCCCATCATCGACGAGGTCGACATCGGCTACCAGGCGGTGCGCTCCGGCTCCTACGCGCGCTCCAGCCCCAGCACCCTGGGCAACGTCGCGGTCTGGGGCGTGAACGAAACGCCGGGCCAGAACTGGGGCAAGGGCTGGAGCGCCACCGAGGGCAGCCTGCCCGCGGCCGGCACGCGCGCCTATGACGACGCCAAGGACTTCACCATCCGCGGCCGCCTGTACATGCAGTCGCTCTACGAGCCGGGGGTCGCCAAGACCGACCCGAAGCTGCGCTGGGAATCCGGCCGCGTGATGGCGCTGTCGCTGGCCGGCTCCGCTCGCAAGCTCTACACGACGAACGGCTCGGGGGTCCGCACGGAGGTCAGTGACGTGGCCGCGTTGGGCAACACGCTGCTGCCTTCCTCCTACTGCAACACGTACAGCGAGATTGACGGCCGCTACCTGTACGACATGAACAACGACGGCACCTGCAGCGTCGCCACGCAGACGGATCCCGCCGCCAACCCCTACAGCGACCGCCAGTTCCTCGTCGACTGGTTGTACGGGTACGACAACAAGCGGACCTCGACGTTCCGCCCCTGGGCCTTCGGCGGCATCAACCTCTCCACCGTGGCGGTGGCGGTGCCCCCGTACCAGGACAACTGGTACCAGAACGCGAAGGGCACCGAGCGCGACACCTACCGCAAGAACTTCATGACGCCCCTCCAGGAGCGCAGCACCAAGGCCTTCGTGGGGACGATGTCGGGCGTGCTGCACGCCTTCGACGCGGGTGAGTTCCGCAACGCCCTGAACGACGACTGCGTGGGGGAGGCCCAGTTCCGCGGCTACTTCCTGCCGAAGACGTGCCCTGCCGACAAGACCAAGGCGATCCGCGAGTACGGGACCGGCAAGGAAGAGTTCGCCTACATGCCCTTCCTGATGCTGGATCAGTACCGCAACCAGTACGTGCGCTTCCGCGGCTCGGGCACCCTGCCCAAGCCGCAGATGGACGCTTCGCCCAGCATCGCCAACGTGGACCTGGGTGACCGCAACGACTGGAACGACAACATCAAGTACACCTGGACGCCCGCGGCCACGGCGCAGAAGCAGCAGGGTGCCAAGACGGTGCTCGTCTCCGCCACGGGCAAGACCAGCCCGGTGGTCTTCGCGCTGGACATCACGGATCCCTCGAAGACGGACCGGTACCCGCTGCCCATGTGGGAGTTCAGCCTGGCGAACACGGAGGTGACGTCCGCCTTCACCCAGGCCGTGAAGGACGACAAGACCGGCACCGTGAAGCTGCCGGACAACTCGGGCTCCCGGCACGCGCCTTCGGTGGGGCGCATCTCCTGGGGCTCCGCGCAGGACAAGGACCGGCGCTGGGTGGCGGTGGTGGGCACCGACTACGACCCGGGCGAGGCGCGCGCGGGCGCCGTCTACATCCTCGACATGAAGACGGGGAAGCCGCTCGAGTACGGAAGCGGCAAGTACGCGGGCGTCGTCACCTTCGAGCAGGGCTCGGGCATCGCGGCGGAGACAGCGATGCTGGACCTGGACCAGGACGGCTCCTACGACGTCCTGTACGTGCCCACCACGGCCGGCAGCGTGTGGCGCGTCAACCTCAAGGACGTGAACACCTCGCGGAAGCTGGGCAGCCAGGTGCAGAAGTGCATGGTGGCCCACGCGGCGTCCGCGCTGGAGGGCCGCGCGGATGCGAGCCAGACGCAGCTGGACCTGCAGGAGCTCTACTCCAACATCGCGGTGAAGCTGGTCGCGACGGATGCGGGCCCGGCGGTGCGCTTCTACTTCGGCACCAGCGACAGCCCCGACAAGTACACGGACGGCTACCTCCCGGATGTCCAGAACCCCCAGAACCCCACGTACCAGTACCACCTGCTCGCCTTCGAGGACACGGACCCCACGGGCAAGAACGGGTGCACGGAGCTCAAGCCCCTGTGGGTGCAGAAGATGAGCCCGGGCCAGAAGCTGTGGGGCGGCGTGGCGCTCAGCTCGGACAACATCTACGCGGCGACCGCGGTGGGCACGGCGGCGGACATCTGCAGCCTGAACGCGGACGCGAAGGGTGAGGCCTACATGGCCAGCCAGTCGAGCGGCGCGCTTGTCGGTGGTGGGGCGACCGAGCTGGACGGCCACGCCATCTCCGCGCCGGTGGTCCACGACGAGCACCTCTTCGTGCTCACGGCCACGGGTAAGATGAAGGTCAAGGGCGGAGAGGACTGGAACAACAAGGCGGGCACGAGCGGCGTGCCGCGCTCGCAGATCATGTTGTGGGAACCGCTGCCTGACGGGAGACTGCCGCAATGAAGCAGCGCGCCTCACGGGGTGTCACCCTGCTGGAAGTCATGGCCACCATGGCCGTCATGCTGCTGGGAGTCGCGGCGGCGATGACCGTGGTGAGCCAGACGACCCGCTCCAATCGCCGGACCCTGACCGCCAACCAGGCGCAGATCATCGCGGAGCAGACCCTGGAGAACATCCTTCAGCGGGGCTGCCAGGGTTCGGTGACGTGCGAGACGGCGTCGAACGAAACCTTCGACGTGTACCAGACGTCGGAGGGGTTCCAGCGGGAGACGGCTCCCACGGATCCGAACATCGTCGCGCGCAAGTACACGGTGACCGTGGACGTGGACAACTCCGTGGTCCCCGGCAGCATCGAGGATGGCAAGGCGGGCGAGCCGGCCATCACCCGCCCGCTCGTGGGGGCCACGACGGGCACGCTCGTGAACGTGCGGGTCTCCGTGGCCTGGGATGAGCCGGGCATCCGCGAGGGCCAGCAGATGGTGGTCCTCCAGAGTCGAATGGCGCCATGAAACCGTCCTCCTTGCGCAACCGGGGCTTCACGCTCCTTGAAGTGATGATCGCCAGCGCCATTGGGGTCATCGTGCTCACCACGGGGCTGGTGGTGGGCGCCCAGATGCAGAAGCGCGCCCTGTTCGAGGAACAGACGATGACCGCCCAGGTCACCGGGCGGGCCGTGAAGGATCAGATCACGCTGGACGTGTCCCGCGCGGGCACCGGCATGGGCAACACGCCCATCTCCTTCGCGAACGACGACGAGCGCTCGGCCATCACGGTCTGGTCCAAGCCGGACCTGACGACGGGCATCGGGACCACGCTGGGCGCGGACCCGACGGACTACGCGCCGCCGCCCGTGGGGTTCCCGGCGTCGGACGCCCTCCAGCTCTACTGGGGGGACACGAACGGGATGCTCACCCTGAGGACCTGCGACACGCTGTCGCGGATCCGCGAGGAGGAGACCACCACGGCGGGCACCTTCTGCACGCGCCCGAATCCCTCGACGGCGCTGGCGGATCCCGCCACCCCTACGCTGGCCGTTATCGCCAGCGGCGGCAACAAGAAGGCCTGTCCCGTCCTGGTGGACAGCGTGCAGGAGTCCTCCGGGAAGCTCGTCATCAAGGGGCCGACCCCCGAGGTGCCGCGCTCGGATGTCTGCGCCGGCAAGGACCTGTGGACGAAGGCGTCCGGGGACGTCGAGAACTGGGTGGCCCTGCGGCTGAGCGGCGCGGCCTACCGGGTGAACTGGATGGGCGGCATCCCCACCCTGGAGTACCGCGCCCCGAACCAGGAGGACTGGTCGGTGTTGAGCCGTGACGTGGAGCAGCTCACCGTGCGCGAGGGCGTCGTCAATCTCGCCAATCCCCTGAACACGCTGGACTGGTATCCCGGCGAGAACCCGGCGGCCCCGGGCGCCCCGCATCCGGCCATCTCCGACTGCGACGTGGGCAAGTACACCCTGGGCTCTTGCAAGACGGACGACCTCGCCTTCGGGGGAGGTCCTCTTCCGGCCGCGACCACGAAGGAAGAGGTCATCAAGCGCCTCCGCCAGCGGGTGCGTGAGCTGGAGGTGACGCTGGTCATCCGCACGCGGCGCATCAACCGCGACGCGGACACCACGGGCACGGATGAAGAGGGCCAGGCGAAGGACGGCTACACGCGCCGTCGCTACACGTTCCGCGTCGCGGCGCGCAACATGACCGTGGGCCTGACCCGGCCCGTTTCGGCTCCGGTGACTCCATGAAGCAGACGCGTGGCATGACGTTGTTGGAGATACTGACCGCGCTGGCGGTGGTGTCCGTCTTCATCGCCCTGGCGGTGGGAGGGCTGCAGGGGCGCATTGGCGGGCAGCGCGAGAGCATGGCCACGCGCGAGCTGTGGTCGGGCGCGCTGCGAGCGCGCCAGCTGGCCATCAGCACCAACCAGCCCGTGCGCATCGTGGTGGAGAAAGACGTCGACCTGCCGGATGGCACGCGGCGCACCGTGGCTCGCTGGGAACAGCTGAAGTGCGGCGATGACCTGGCCAACCCGGACCAGTGGTCCATGAACCAGTGTCCCAGCACGGCCTGCGTGGCCACGACCTGCCGCGACATGCCCGACTGCTGCAGCACCACGGGGCCGGACATCGTCATCCCGGACAGCATGAGCGCGGCGGACATCAACAACCTGTGCTTCCTGCCGGGTTCCGGCCGGCCGGCGTTGAACAAGATGGACTGCATGCAGGGGCAGCTGGGCCAGGCCGCCCTCGTCGCCGCCGCGGCGCCGAAGGACCACCAGATCCAGTTCCGGTTCACCTCCGGCCGCCCCAAGAGCGTGCTGATGGTGGAGCCGCTGACGGGCCTGTCCAGCGTGATGGATTGCGACTCGGTGGCCGCTACCACCACGGACGCCACCCGGAAGGACCTCCGGCTGGCGAACGCCTGCAACGAGCCCTGAGCGGGCCCGCCGCGCGCCTGGGGACCTTCCCGTGTCCCGGGCGCGCGTGAGCCTCCCCGCCCAGCCGCCGTCCCGCTGTCCCCATGGACACGACAGGTGTCCGCATCCAGCGTTGATTTGGGAGAAGCCGCACCCTAATTAGCCGAGGGCCCCACACGGGCCCCCGAATGGATACCTCTCTTCCTCCGAAGTCCGATGGCACGTCCTGGCCCGGCGGTGCTCCCCCTCCCTCCGGTGATGCCTTCGCCCGGCTCCTCGCCTCCCTGCGCGTGGGGCACCGCGCGCGAACACAGGGGGTGAAGGGCGCGGCGCGCGGCCACCTGCTCGCCCGCCTGCACCGCGAGCTGCGCGCGCCCCTGGTGTGCGTGGCCGTGGATGAAGAAGCGGCGGACGCGCTCGCGCACGACCTGGCCTTCTTCCTGGGAGGCACCGGCAGCCTGCTGGAGCCCCGCGTGCTGCGGCTGCCCGCGGACGAGGTGCTCCCGTACGACGAGCTGTCACCGGAGGCGGGCCCCATCACGGAGCGCCTGGGCGCGCTGTTCCACCTGGCGCGCGGCACGCCGTTCCCCGCGCTGGTGCTGTCCCTGCGCGCGCTGCACCGCCGCGTGCTGCCGCTGGGGGTGATGGAGGGGCTGGCCCAGCGCGTGGAGGTGGGCCAGGACTTCGACCGCGACTCGCTGGCGCGGAAGCTGGCGCTGATGGGCTACCAGAACAGCCCGCTGGTGGAGGACAAGGGCACCTTCAGCGTGCGCGGCGGCCTGCTGGACGTCTTCAGCCCGCTGTACGAGCGGCCGGTGCGCCTGGAGTTCTTCGGGGACACCATCGAGTCCATCCGCGTCTTCGACCCGGAGTCGCAGCGCACCGTGGACGCGCTCAAGACGGTGGACCTGGTGCCCGCGCGCGAGCTGCTGCTCACCGACGACACCCGCCCGCGCGCCGAGGCCGCCGCCCGCGCGGTGGCGGACCGCATCAACCTGCCCACCATCAAGCTGCGCGAGCGGCTGGACGCGCTCCGCGAAGGGCTGCCCGGCTTTGGCCTGGAGGGGCTCCTGCCCGGCTTCTTCGAGGGTGGGCTGGCGTCGGTCTTCGACTACCTGCGCGCGTGGGCCCCGGAGCCCGTCGTCTACCTGGACGACCCGGTGGGCCTGGACCGCGCGCTGGAAGAATTGTCGGTGGAGCTGGCGAAGGGCGTGGAGGAGGCGGACGCGCGCCAGGACCTCACCTATCCGCCGGAGCACCACTTCCTCACGCGCGAGGGCGTGGCGGAGGGCCTCAAGGCCCTGCGCGTGGTGGAGGGCGGAGGCCTGTCGCTCACGCAGTCCGAAGCGCCCGTGGCCTTCACCTTCGGCACGACGCAGGACCTGCGCGAGGCCATCCTCGCGCACCACGGTGAGGAGGGCGCGCTCACCCCGCTGGTGGAGCGGCTGCAACGCTGGCGCGACACCGGCGTGGCGTGCGCGGTGGCGTGCGGCACGCTCAGCCAGGCGGACCGGCTGAAGCGGCTGCTGTTGGACCGCTCCGTGATGGTGAAGGTGCACACGGAAGCGTTGCAGGACCCGGCGAAGCTGTACGAGCCGGCGGTCTGGGCGCACCTGTTCACCGGCGAGGTGAGCCACGGCTTCATCGACCCGGAAGGCCGTCTGGCGGTGCTCGCGGATGAAGAGATTTTTGGCGTCCGCTCCCGCCGCCGCGTCAAGCGCAGCAAGAAGCTGGACGCGTTCGCCGCGGGCTTCAAGGACCTGAAGGAAGGCGACCTCATCGTCCACACCGACTTCGGCATCGGGCGCTACGCGGGCCTGACGAAGATGGAGGTGCAGGGCGTGCCGGGGGACTTCCTCGTCCTGGAGTACGCGGGGCGGGACAAGATCTACCTGCCGGTGGGCCGCATGCGGCTCATCCAGAAGTTCACCGGCGGCGACCCTGAGAAGGTCCAGCTGGACAAGCTGGGCACGGCGAGCTGGGAGAAGACGAAGAAGCGCGTCAAGGAGCAGCTGCTCAAGATGGCGGCGGAGCTCCTGCAGATGGCCGCCGCGCGCAAGGCACACCCTGGCTACGCGTTCGCGCCTCCGGACCGCTACTTCGCCCAGTTCGAGGCGGACTTCGAGTTCGAGGAGACGCCGGACCAGGCGAAGGCCATCGAGGACGTGCTGTCGGACATGCAGAAGGCGCAGCCGATGGACCGGCTCGTCTGCGGCGACGTGGGCTACGGCAAGACGGAGGTGGCGATGCGCGCCGCCTTCAAGGCCACGTTGGATCGCAAGCAGGTGGCGGTGCTGGTGCCCACCACGGTGCTGGCGCAGCAGCACTTCCACTCCTTCAAGAAGCGCTTCAAGGACTACCCCGTCACGGTGGAGGTCATCTCCGGCATCCGCAAGCCGCCGGAGATCCGCGACATCCTGCGCCGCGCCAAGGAGGGCAAGGTCGACATCGTCATCGGCACGCACAAGCTGCTGGCGGGCGAGGTGGCCTTCAAGGACCTGGGGCTGCTGGTGGTGGATGAGGAGCAGCGCTTCGGCGTGAAGCAGAAGGAGGCGCTCAAGCGGCTGCGCACGCAGGTGGACGTGCTGACGCTGACGGCGACGCCCATCCCCCGCACGCTGCACATGAGCATGTCCGGCGTGCGCGACATGAGCATCATCGCCACGCCGCCGCAGGACCGCCGGGCCATCCGCACCTTCGTGATGAAGTACGACGAGGCCGCCATCAAGGAGGCCGTCGAGCGCGAGATTGCCCGCGGTGGCCAGATCTTCTTCGTGCACAACCGCGTGGAGTCCCTGCCGTCCATGGAGCAGGAGCTGAAGAAGCTCTTGCCGAACGTCTCCATCGGCGTGGCGCACGGCCAGATGGGCGAGGGGCAGCTGGAGAAGGTGATGCTCCAGTTCACGGAGCACAAGTTCCAGGTGCTCTTGTGCACCAGCATCATCGAGAGCGGCATCGACATCTCCAGCGCCAACACGATGATCGTCAACCGCGCGGACCAGTTCGGCCTGGCGCAGCTCTACCAGCTGCGCGGACGCGTGGGCCGCAGCAAGGAGCGCGCGTACGCGTACCTGCTGGTGCCCACCCGCCGCCCGGTGACGAAGGACGCGCAGCGGCGCCTGGAGGTGCTCCAGAACTTCACGGAGCTGGGCGCGGGCTTCTCCATCGCCAGCCACGACCTGGAGATCCGCGGCGCGGGCAACCTGCTGGGCGAGAAGCAGTCCGGCGCCATCGCGGAGATTGGCTTCGACCTGTACGCGCAGCTGATGGAGGAGGCCGTCGCGGAGCTCCAGGGCCAGCCGCCCAAGGTGCACGTGGAGCCGGACATCAACCTGCCCATGCCGGCGCTCATCCCCGACGACTACGTGGCGGACGTGCACCAGCGGCTGGTGTTCTACAAGCGCTTCAGCCAGGCCAGCCACCCGGACGAGGTGACGGACCTGCGCGCGGAGCTGGTGGACCGCTACGGCGAGGCGCCCGACGAGGTGGACGCCCTCTCCGAGGTGACGCTCCTCAAGATCGACATGCGCGAGCTGCGGCTGCGCGCGCTGGAGGGGGGCCCGGCCCGGCTGTCCCTGGCGCTGGGCGGAGACGCGCTCCTGGACGGCGCGAAGGTCGCGGGGCTGGTGCAGCGCTCCAAGGGCTTCTACCGGCTGACGCCGGACATGAAGCTCATCGCCCGCGTGCCCCCGGAGGTGAAGGGGCACGCCCTGCTGGCGGAGGCGCACAAGCTGCTGCGCGACGTGGGCACCTGCGCGCTGCCCCGGCACTGACGCACGTCCGGGGACTTGAGATAGGCTGGCCGCCGAATGGCGATTGAGAAGGCGCTGTTGCTCATCGCGGACATCGGCGGCTACACCCGCTTCATGCGGCAGCACCGCTTCGGTCTCGCGCACGCGCAGGACACGGTGGCCCAGCTGCTGGAAGCCGTCATCGACGCGTCCGGCCGGTTCAAGCTGGCGAAGCTCGAAGGCGACGCGGCCTTCTTCTACGCCGTGGGCGAGGACACCTCGCCGGTCGCGAAGCAGGTGGCGGCCATCCGCCGTGCCTTCCTGGAGCGCCGGGAGCAGCTGGCCATCGACCGCATGTGCAAGTGCGACGGGTGCACGCAGGTGGGCAACCTGACGCTCAAGTTCGTGGCCCACGCCGGCGAGGTCGCCTTCCAGAAGGTGAAGCACCTCACGGAGCTGGCGGGCGTGGACGTCATCCTCCTGCACCGGATGCTGAAGAACGACGTGCCCGTGTCCGAGTACGTCCTGATGACAGACGCGGTGCACCAGCGCCTGGAGCCGGAGCTGCGCCAGCTCAGCCAGGGGCTGGAGCACGACTTCGAGGGCATGGGCCGCACGCCGACGCACTACATCGAACTGAGCTCACTGGTGACGAGCGTGCCCGCGCCGCGCCCCAACCTGCTGCGCAAGCTGTGGAACAAGCTGGCGATGGAGCTGCGCTCGCTGAAGTACGTGCTCGGCTTCAAGGAGGCGTGCGAGGGCTTCCGCAACGTGGAGGTCGTCGAAGACGCCGCACCCGGGAAGCCCTGAGCGCGGCCTTCAGCCGCCCGTGCAGAAGCGCGCGACGGCCTGCGTGAGCGCGGCCTCGCAGCGCACCAGGTCCTCCATGGGGACGAACTCGCCCGTCTGGTGCGCGACGCGGATGTCGCCGGGGCCGAACACCACGGCCTCCGCGCCCAGCTCCGTGAGCTGCGGGGCCTCCGTGCCGAAGGACACCGTTTCGGACGCGTTGCCGCTGACCTGCTCCAGGAAGCGCACCACGTCCGCGTCGCCTCGCGTGTGGACGCCGCGGTCCATGCGCAGGACCTTGATGCGCGCCTCGTAGGCGGGCTCGTCTCGGGTGAGCTCCTGGCGGATGTGCTCCAGCATCTCGGGGACGCGCTCCGCGGCCTGGCCGGGGATGGGGCGCCATTCGACGGTGAAGCGGCAGGAACCGGGCAGGACGTTCTTCGCCTTGCCACCCTGGATGAGGCCCACGTTCACGGTGGTGAAGGGCGGCTGGAAGCCTTCGTCGCGGTCCTCGCGGAGGACGGTGTTGGCCAGCGTCTCCAGCCGGTGCAGGAAGCGGCCGGCGCGGAAGATGGCGGACGCGCCCAGCTCCGGGTACGCGCTGTGCCCTTCCTTGCCCAGCACCTCCACCTCCGCCAGGCAGTAGCCCTTGTTGGCGCGCACGGGGATGAGGCGCGTGGGCTCGCCGACGATGGCGTGCCTCGCGCGGCCCAGGCCGGCGGACACCAGCTTCTTCGCGCCCACGAGGCCGACCTCTTCATCGGCGGTGAGGATGACGAGCAGGGGCGCGTCCAGCTTCGGCAGGTCCTTGCGCGTGGCGGTGTGCAGCGCGCAGGCGATGAAGCCCTTGGTGTCACAGGCGCCGCGGCCATACAGCTTGCCGTCGCGTTCCGTGAGGCGCAGCGCGTCCGTCCAGGCGGCGTCATAGGGCACGCAGTCGGAGTGGCCCACCAGGGCCAGCGCGGCGCGGTCCGCGTCGCCCTTGCGCGCGACGAGGTTCACCTTCGCCACGCCCGCGTCGTCGGTGTAGTGCTGGCGCTCGGCGGTGAAGCCCGCGGCCTCCAGCCGCGCCTGGGCGTAGTCGATGAGGGGCGCGTTGGGGCGCGAGGACGTGGTGTCCAGTGCCACCAGTTCCGCCAGGGTGGCCCGCAGGGCGGGCAGCGTGTCGCTCATGGGACGGCCTCCAGTCAGGCCACCTCCATGCCACCGCCCGCGCCGCGACGCCAGTGGGCCCGTGCCCTCAGCGTCGCGCGGAGGCCACCGCGGGCTACAGACCCGGCGCGGGCGACGGCGTGGACACCGCGTCCGGGTTCCCCAGCCCCTTGAGGATGGCCGGTTCGGACGCCGTCACGTGGCCCACGTAGAAGACGCCGTGGTAGCCCTCTGCGTTGGCCGAACTCCAGGTGTGCATGAAGAAGCGGTCCCCGTTGTCCTTGCCCTTCGCTTCCTTCACACCGCAGTCCAGCTTGCTGCTCTGCTGGTTCGCCGCGCAGATCCATGCCGTGCCGCTGTCGTAGGCCATGTCGAGTGCCGTGACGTCCTCGAGCTGTGCCTTCAGCAGGTGGCCCATGGGCTTGTACTGCTTGTCCCAGGGCAGCCCCTTCTCCGTGCGGGGGTGGATGTTGCCGCTCACCACCAGGTGGAAGCGCTCCGGCTTTGCCTTCACCTGTGCCAGCACCGTCTTCGTCAGCGCATCCTCACGCGGCTGGCCGGACAGCTTCGGGTGGTCGTAGACGAACACCGCCACATCCAGGCCCTGCGCGCGCAGGTGGCGCAGCTGCTCCAGCATGTTCGCCACCGCCTCGCTGCCACGGCCGTCCGGATACGGGCTGCGCCAGAAGGGGGCTTCCATCAGCTTGAGCCAGTCCACGTCACCCCCCTGGCTCTGGAGGAAGGCGGTGATGCGGTCCTCGTTCTCCACCGGCAGCTCCAGGCCCACCGTCACTGGCATGCCGGACGTGACGAGCTGGCACACGGCCTGCGCGATGAAGCGCGGCACCTCCTGCGTGCCGTGCAGCTCGCCCAGCAGCATCACCCCACCCACCTTCGCCAGCTTCTTCAGCCCGAGGATGGACTGGCCGCATTCGGTGAACACCGGTGCTTCCTTCGCGCCCGGCGCCTTCGCCACCTGCTGCTCCGCGCTCACCGCCTGCTGCTTCGCGAGCTTCGGCATGATGCCCCGGAACACGCGCCACTCCATGGTCAGGTCGCGCGTGCCCTGCCCCGACTCCATGTAGAAGGCATTCTCTCCCACCGGGAAGGCCAGCCGGTCCTCATCGTCTTCCACGCTCAGGATATTCGGATCACCGCCCCTGAGAACCACCCGGGAGACGCTCCAATCCAGCTCCTTGCCGGGCTGCGACAGCGTCTTGTTCACCGACTTGGTGATGCGGGTGATCCACAGCTTGCTCTTCGTCGGCGTCTCCCGCTTGCCCATGACCATGTACCGGTGCCAGTAGCCCGCGATCTTCGAGCCGCCAAACTCCTGCTTCCACTCGGTCTCCAGCACCATGCTGCCGCGGTCTTCGCGGTAGGGCAGGTGCGCGGCCGTGAAGTACTCACGGACCGACGGCCACATCTCCTCCAGGGGCACGTCGTAGATGGCCTCGTAGTCCGGCGTCTCCAGGTCCTGCCGTCCGGCGCAGCCCACCGCCAGGAGCAACGCCAGCCATCCCACTTTCACCCTTGAGCACATCCGCAGTGTCCCCTCTCGTTCCCCGATGCGCTGAACAACGCCGTGGGGGCGGTGGGCATATCGGGTCCCGTGCAAAAACCAGAGGCCGCGCAGGCCACCGTCTCCGGTGACTCGCACGGCCCCTGTGCTTCTCCCTCGGGTACGGGTTACGGAGCGGACGCGGGCTCTTGCGCGGGCGGCGCGTTCGGATTCCCCAGGCCCTTGAGGACGGCGGGCTCGGAAGCCGTCACGTGGCCCACGTAGAAGACGCCGTGGTAGCCGTCCTTGTTGGCGGAGCTCCAGGTGTGCACGAAGAAGCGGTCGCCGTTGTCCTTGCCCTTCGCTTCCTTCACACCACAGTCCAGCTTGCGTCCCTGAGCATCCGCCGCGCAGACCCACGCCGTGCCGCTGTCGTAGGCCATGTCCAACGCGGTGACGTCCTCGAGCTGTGCCTTCAGCAGGTGGCCCATGGGCTTGTACTGCTTGTCCCAGGGCAGCCCCTTCGCCGTGCGCGGATGGACGTTGCCACTCAGCACCAGATGGAAGCGCCGAGGTGTCGCCTTCACCTGCGCCAGCACCGTCTTCGTCAGCGCATCCTCACGCGGCTGGCCGGACAGCTTCGGGTGGTCGTAGACGAACACCGCCACGTCCAGGCCCTGCGCTCGCAACTGCCGCAACTGCTCCAGCATGTTGGCCACCGCCTCGCTGCCACGGCCGTCCGGATACGGGCTGCGCCAGAAGGGGGCTTCCATCAGCTTGAGCCAATCCACCTCACCGCCCTGGCTCTGGAGGAACGTGGTGATGCGCTCCTCGTTCTCCACCGGCAGCTCCAGACCCACCGTCACCGGCATGCCCGCCGTGACGAGCTGGCAGACGGACTGCACGATGAAGCGCGGCACCTCCTGCGTGCCGTGCAGCTCCCCCAGCAGCATCACCCCGCCCTCCTTCGCCAGCTTCTTCAGCCCGAGGATGGACTGGCCGCACTCGGTGAACACCGGTGCTTCCTTCGCGCCCGGCGCCTTCGCCACCTGCTGCTCCGCGCTCACCGCCTGCTTCTTCGCGAGCTTCGGCATGATGCCCCGGAACACGCGCCACTCCATGGTCAGGTCTCGCGTCCCCTGCCCCGAGTCCACGTAGAAGGCGTTCTCTCCCACCGGGAAGGCCAGCCGGTCCTCGTCGTCCTCGACGGAGATGCCGTATGCGACGCTCGAGGACGAATCGCCCGGGGCCCCAGTGCCGCGGTCATCGAGAATTCCGCCGACCCCGCGACCGACGCCCCAATCCAGCTCCCGGCCCGGCTGCGACAGCGTCTTGTTCACCGACTTGGTGATGCGGATGATCCACAGCTTGCTCTTCGTGGGCGTCTCCCGCTTGCCGATGACCATGTACCGGTGCCAGTAGCCGGCGATTTTGGAGCCACCGAACTCCTGCTTCCACTCGGTCTCCAGCACCAGGCTGCCCCGGTCCTCCCGGTAGGGCAGGTTCGCGTCCGTGAAGTACTCCCGGACCGACGGCCACATCTCCTCCAGCGGCATGTCGTAGATGGCTTCGTAGTCTGGCGTCTCCAGGTCCTGCCGCCCGGCGCAGCCCCCCACGGCCAGTCCCATCAGCATCACCAGAGACAACCAGATTCCTGAACGCATCCGAATCCTCCCGCACCACCAACGCGCCGGCGGCGCCCCCATATCGGACCGGGTCCCCGTCCTACGGATAGAGGCGCCGGGCGAGCTGCTGGAACGCCCTGCCACCCTCCTCCGTCAGCGGATGGCGGCCGTCCCGGACCACCAGCCGGCCCGCCACGGCCACCTCGCGCACCGCGCCTCCCGCCGCCCCGAAGACGATGCCCGGCAGGAGCGACGCCACGCCCGCGCCCACCAGCGACGGATGATTCACGTCCACCGTGAAGAAGTCCGCGGGAGACCCCGGCGACAGCGTGCCCGTGCCCATCCCCAGGCTTCGCGCGCCCTGCACCGTGGCCATGTCGAAGAGCCGCGCCGCCAGTCCGTCCAGGGTCCCCGTCCCCGGGTCCAGCACCGCCCGGCGCAGCCGCACCAGCCGCAGGTGCTGCTCCAGCTGCCGCGCCTCGTCCAGCAGGTCCACCACCGTCTGGCTGTCCGAGCCGAAGCTCACGCGCGCTCCGGCCTTCACCAGCGCGTCCGCCGGCACGATGCCGTCGCCCAGGTTGCGCTCCGTGGACGGGCACGCGCACACCGTGGCCTCCGCGCGGCCCAGCAGCGCCACCTCCTCCTCCGTCAGGTGCACGCCGTGCACCGCCGTGAAGCGCGGCCCCAGAAGGCCCACGTCCGATACCAGCTCCACCGGACGGCGGCCGTGCTCCGCGAGGCACGCTTCAATCTCCTTCGGCTGCTCCGCCACGTGCATGTGGATGGGCATGCCGGCGGGCGCGGCGCGGGCCACCTGCGTCAGCCAGTCCCGCGACACCGCGCGCACGCTGTGCGGCGCGAGCCCCACGTTCACCCGCGCGTCACCGCGCACCGCGTGGGCCAGCGCCTCCGTGGTGGACAGGAACGTGTCCACGTCCGCGTCGATGAAGCGGCGCTGACGCGGGTTCGCTTGCACGTTGAAGCCCGCGCGCGCGTAGCCCACCCGCAGCAGACAGATGCGCAGCCCCACGTCCGTGGCCGCGCGGATGACCGCGTGCGCCAGCGCGTTGCGGTCCGCGTAGGGTGTCCCGTCCGGCTGGTGGTGCAGGTAGTGGAACTCGCCCACCGTGGTGATGCCCGCGAGCACCATCTCCAGGAACACCTGCCGGGAGGCGATGTGGATCTCCTCCGGCGTGAGCGCCTCCGCGGCGCGGTACATCGCCTCGCGCCAGGACCAGAAGTCGTCCTGTCCTCCAGCGGACGCCACGTATTCGGTGCGTCCGCGGATGAGCCGCTGGAACGCGTGCGAGTGGCCGTTGACGAGCCCCGGCAACAGCGCCCGCCCCGCGAGCCGCTCCACGCGCGCCCCTTCGGGCACCGCGTCGAGGACCCGGCCATCCGCGCCCACCGCCAGCGCGCGGCCTTCGTGGAAACGCCCTTCCGTGAAGAGGAAGTCGGGTTGGTAGACAGTGATGTCGCTCACGCGCGGCAGCGTATGCCAGTTCCCCGCGACACGCGGTAGCGGCTTCAGGCGCCCATTTCGGCGGTGTCCATGAAGGGCAATCGGCTGTCCGCCCAGGGCCGGGTGCGCACCGCGTCGCGGATCCACGTGCCGTGGCGGCGTTCGTCCTCGCGGTGCTGACGGATAAGGGCCTTCACCTCCGGGGACCACTCGAACTGGAGCGCCAGCTCATAGGCCCGGTCGAACAGCTCCTCGTTGCCGAGCATGGCCCACAGCGTGGCCTCCGTCCCCATCAGCCCCGTCATGGCCGTCAGGCCCTTCATCGCGGAGCCCTTCAGGTCCGGGCGCAGCGTCACCGGTTCGCCCCCGAAGTGCCGGATGAGCGCGTTGAGGTCCTGCACGTGGCGCAGGTGGTCCGCGCGGAAGCTGTTGAGGCGCTCGCGCACCAGCGCGGGCCCGATGCGGGCGATGGCCACGTCGTACGCGCCCACCGCGTCGGCATCGAGCTGGGCCAGGCTGTGCAGGCGGCGCTCCACTTCGGACTTGTCGGCCATGGGTGCCTCCTCCAACCGGGTGCCATGAATGCTTGGGCCCGAACAACGTGGGGCCTCCTCCGCCCGGAACCAACGGCCCTCCCCGGTACCCATCCCTCCTTCGCACCCAGAGCAGGCGGGCAGCCTGGGTTTCACTCGGGGGTGTGGCCGAAAAGCGGGTCCCGGGTCCGCATGGAGCGCCTGTCCTCCTGGTCGCCCACCAACCCATGTGAGGAATTGCGCGCTCGCCCTCCTGTGCAGAGCGTTGGAGGGTGAAGACCTCCGAGACCCAGAAGCGGCTGCGGCGCTACCAGACGAAGCGCGACTTCCAGCTCACCCCCGAGCCGTCCCCGGACGTGGTGGCTCCGAGGACGTCCGCGCCCGTCTTCGTCATCCACAAGCACGACGCCACGCGCCTGCACTACGACCTGCGCCTGGAGATTGGCGGCGTGCTGGTGAGCTGGGCCATTCCCAAGGGCCCCAGCCATGACCCTTCCGTGAAGCGGCTGGCGGTCCAGACGGAGGACCACCCGCGCTCCTACGCGGACTTCGAGGGTCACATCCCGGATGACCAGTACGGGGGCGGTGATTCGCTGCTCTGGGAGTCCGGGACCTTCGAGGTCGTGCCTCCCGGCGACGCCGAGGCGCAGCTGAAGCGCGGGCACCTGGAGGTCCTGCTGCACGGCGCGAAGCTCAAGGGGCGCTGGCACCTCATCCGCACGCGTCCACGCGGCGGCAAGGCGCAGTGGCTCTTCTTCAAGGCGAAGGACGAATACGCCAAGGCCGGCTACGACGTCACCGTGGAGCGCCCCGAGTCCGTGAAGAGCGGACAGGTGGAGACGCAAGGGCCTCGCAAGCCCGGCGTGCTGCGCAACAAGAAGCCCGCGGCGCCCGTGCGCGCGGCCCGTCTCCCGAAGGCCGTGCGCAAGGCCGCGAAGAAGCCGGCCCGTCCGCCCTCGACGCCGGAGAAGCTGCTGGAGCGCGTGTGGCCGCCCATGCTCGCGCGGCTGGCCGTGTCCGACGAGGTGCACGACGAGACGCACGCCTACGAGGTGAAGTACGACGGCTTCCGCGCCGTGTGCGCGCTCACGCACGGGAAGCTCGCCTTCCAGAGCCGCCGGGGCAACGACCTGTCGGGCCGCTTCGCCCGGCTCACCGCCGCGCTGCGCGAGCTGCCCGCGAAGGACGTCGTCGTGGATGGAGAGATTGTCGCGCTCGACACGAAGGGCCGCTCGCGCTTCCAGATCCTGCAGAACACGGAAGAGGGCGCGGAGCAGCGCTTCATGGTGTTCGACCTGCTGTGGATGGACGGCGAGGACCTGCGCGAGCGTCCCTATACGGAGCGCCGCGCGCGGCTGGAGAAGCTGATGGCCGGGGCGCGGCTGCCCCTACAGCTCTCCGAGAAGGTGGACCTGCCGCTGTCGCGCGCCCTGCTGGAAGCGCGGCGCAAGGGGTGGGAGGGGCTCATCGCCAAGCGCGAGGACTCGCCCTACACGGGCACGCGCTCCGGGGACTGGCTGAAGCTGAAGGTGGTCGCGGGCCAGGAGGTCGTCATCCTGGGCTACCTGCCCATCAAGAACGAGCGGGCGAAGTCGGAGATTGGCGCGCTGCGCGTGGGAGTGCGCGGCAAGGACGGCTTCCACGACGTGGGCAAGGTGGGCACGGGCTACACGTCGAAGGACCGCCGCGAGCTGCGCTGGCTGCTGGACGCCACGCGCGTGAAGAAGCCCACCGCCGTGGATGCGCCCACGAACACGGACACCGTCTGGGTGAAGCCGAAGTACGTGGCGCAGGTGAACTTCACCGAATGGACGAAGGACGGCCGCCTGCGCCACCCCGTGTTCCAGGGCCTGCGCAGCGACAAGGTGCCGCAGGAGGTCGTGCGCGAACACCCCGCCCCCATCGAAGGCGCCGCACGCCGGGGCTCGCGGCGCGCGCCGGTGCAGGCCGCTGCCCGCACCGCGAAGGCGCCCGCCGTGAAGACGCAGCGTGGGAAGCAACGCGCGCCGGAGGTGGCCCTCACACACGGCGACCGCGTGCTGTTCCCCGAAGCCGGCCTGACGAAGGCGGACGTGTTCGCGTACTACGAGCAGGTGGCGCCGCTGCTGTTGCCCGTGCTCGCGGACCGGCCCCTGGCCCACCAGCAGTGGCCCGCGGGCATCCAGGCCCCCGGCTTCTTCCGGCACGAGCTGTCCGGCCTCCCCGCGTGGATGCCCACGCTGCGCGTGCGCCACGAGGACAAGACGCTGCGCCACGTGAACGTGAAGAGCACGTCCGCGCTCCTGTGGCTCGCCAACCAGTCCGCGCTCACGCTGCACATGTGGCTGTCCCACGCGCCCCGGCTGGCGCAGCCGGACTTCGTGGTGTTCGACCTGGACCCTGGCGAGGGCGGCTGGAAGGACGTGGTGAAGGTGGCCACCCTGCTGCACGCGCGCCTGGACGAGCTGGGGCTCAAGGCCTTCCCGAAGACGTCCGGCAAGCGCGGCCTGCACGTGCTGGTGCCCCTGGCGCCAGGCCACACCTACGCGCGCACCCAGGCGTTCGCGGACGCGCGGGCGCGAGAGCTGGAGGAGGAGCTGGGCGACATCGCCACCACGGAGCGCTCCATCCGCGAGCGCGGCGGGCGGCTCTACATCGACGCGGGCCAGAACGCGCGCGGCAAGACGGTGGTGGCGCCCTACTCCCTGCGCGCCGTGGAGGGCGCACCCTTCTCCGCGCCGCTCGAGTGGAGCGAGGTGAACGGCCGCCTGGACCCGCACCGCTTCCGCCTGAGGACGCTGAAGAAGCGCCTGGACGCCGTGGGGGACCTGTTCGCGCCCGTGCTCCGGCTGAAGCAGGTGCTGCCGGACGAGTGAGCAGGCGGCTGACGCGCCGCGCCCTGAACGGATGTTTCCCGAAGGGGCGGCGCGTGTTAGTGCGGCGCCGCCATGTCGTCCGTGACCGTCGTGACCCCGGCCGCGCAGCCCGCGCCGCGGTGGAAGGTGTCCCTCGCCTACGCCACCTGCTTCATCCTCTGGGGCTCCACGTGGGCCGCGGTCAAAGTGGGGCTGGAGGACCTGCCGCCCCTGCGCTTCGTGGGCACGCGCATGCTCGTGGCCGGGGTGGCGCTGTTGCCCTTCGCGCGCTCGCGCGGGACGGCGCTGGGGGGCGGCACCGGGTGGCGCATCGCGGGGCTGGGCATACTCCAGCTGGCGGTGCCCTTCGGGATGCTCTTCGTGGCGCAGCAATGGATTCCCTCCAGCTGGTCCGCGCTGCTCTTCTCCACCTTCCCCGTGTGGCTGCTGCTGGTGGGGCGCGTGGTGTTTCCGGACCAGCCACTCACCGGGCGCAAGCTCTTCGCGGCGGGGCTGGGCCTGACGGGCGTGGTGGCGCTCCAGCACCAGGAGCTGGTGTCGCTCAGCTTCTCCGGGCAGGTGCTGCTGGGCTGCGCGATGACGCTGTTCGCGGCGTCGGTGGTGGCGGTGGCCAACGTGCTGGTGCGCCGGCACATGACGCACGTGCCGCCGCATCTGCTGACGTTGGTGCAGACGTTGAGCAGCGCGGCGCTGCTGCTCTCCGCGTCCGCGATGTTCGAGTGGAGCCAGCCGTCGCACTGGACCCCGAAGGCGGTGGGCGCGCTCCTGTACCTGGCGCTGGGCGGGACGGTGCTCACCTACCAGTGCCTGTACTGGCTCCTGCCGCGCATCTCGCTGGCGGCGCTGGGCGCCATGGCGCTGCTGGACACGCTGGTGGCGGTGACGCTGGGCGTGGCGCTGCTGGACGAGCCGCTCACGCCGTCGCTGCTCGCGGGCGGCGTGCTCATCCTCACGGCGGCGGCGCTCGCCAACCGCGACGAGGCCCCGGAGGCGAAGGTGCCTCCGGAAGCCCCGCCCGCGGGGTGAATCAGAACGGCAGGGGCAGCGAGTACGCCGTGCCGTTCTGCGTGCCGGTGCGGTAGCTCCTCGGCGCGCCGATGACGACCGACGGCGGCGAGCCTCCGGAGCCCGGGACGACCGCGATGGACTGGCCCAGATAGGAGCGCTCCGCGCCGTCTCCCACCACCAGCAGGAACGGCGACAGCGCGCCCGTGGACCTCGCGCCACCGGCGAAGAGGAACGCCGCGCCGTCGCCGTCCGAGGCCACCGACGCGTTGGGCGCGCCCACCCACAGGTCCGGCACGCTGTCGCCATTCAGGTCCGTGCCGCCCGACAGCGACGTGCCGAAGCTCACCGCGCGGGCGCGGTACGTCACGGGAATGGGCGTCAGCCCGTCGTTGATGGCGCCCACCAGGGTCTCGCCGGAGGAGGCCGGGCGCCTCGCGTTGATGGCGGCGACGTCGTAGAGCAGCACCGTGGGCTGGTTCACGCCTTCGAACAGGTAGTTGTTGGCCGTCACCGCGATGAAGTCGCGCGAGTCCCCCAGGAACTTCCCCGCGCGCGTGGTGGCCACGCCCAGGTTCATCAGCGCGATGTTCTTCTCCGTGTCACCGGAGATGCGCACCATGGACGGCGTCGTGCGGGCAGCGCACCGCGTGCCCCCCGGGTCGTAGCCATAGAGGATGACGATGCCGGAGCGGGTGCCGTCGTTGTAGCGCCACGCCACCTCATCGCATCTGTCCCCGTTCAGGTCGCCCAACGCGGCGGGCGCGGACGTCTGCAGTCCGGCGGTCGCGGCGGAGAAGAAGGAGGAGTAGAGGGGGTCGCAGGCCAGCGTCATCTTCGCGAGCGACGCATCCTCGGGTGCACGGCCCAGGAACAGCTCGAAGCCGCGATCCCGCAGCACGGCCAGGTCCTGCTTGCCATCGCCGTTGAAGTCGAAGCCGCCCACCACCCCCCGGCCGATGCTGGTGCGCTTGCACCGGGCAGCCGCGGCATCGTCGCAGTCGGTGACCACGGACGGCGCGAACACGCGGTAGGCCGGCTTGAAGGTGCCGTCCGACTGGCCCAGCGACACCAGCAGTCCGCCCAACGACTGGGTGGCCGTCGTCATGCAGGCGTTCTGCACGTAGGGGTCCCGCTCCGTCGCGGCGGAGTTCGTGGCCGGGATGACGAGCCCCGTGGCGCCGGCCACCATGTCCGGCCGGCCGTCGCCGTTGAAGTCCGTGAACGCCACGTCCACGCCCACGTTGCGGCCGCCGTGCCACGGAGAGCTGGCGCCCTCCCCTGACACGATGGCCTTCCCCGGCTCCGCGGTGTCGAAGGTGTACGCGCGGCCCACGGTCATGTCCGCGCCGTCGTTGTTGGGGCCCGGGCCGGAGAAGCCCGGCGAGCCCACCAGGGCCATCACCTTGCTGTTGAGGCGCGCGACCGCCACGGTCTCACCGAAGCGCTCCACGCTGGCCTTGGCCGTCACGTCCATGCCGCTGCGCGACCACTCCGCGATGCTCGCACCGGCCTTGGAGAAGACATCCACGCGGCCGGTGAAGGCGCCCGGGGTGAGAGACGCGCGGCCGGAGAAGCCCGCCAGCACCGGGCCGGACGGCAGGTTCCACGCCGCGAGGCCCGCGCCCAGCACCTCCGCCTTCGCCGCGCCGCCCAGCGCCGCGAGCGGCTTGTTCATCACCGTGTCCTTCGACAGGCCGGTGAGCGGGAACACCAGCACCTTGCCCGCGTTGCCCAGCGTCGCCGTGCCCGCCGTCACCGACGCGTAGGGCGCGCCCAGGAGCAGCTCCGGCCCCGCCGTGCCGTCCACATCCATCACCGCCCAGCTGCGCGTCGCGGTGATGCTCCGCGCGTCGCCGTAGAAGCGCGCGAACGCGTTCGCCAGCGGCACCGTCGGCGGATTCACCACCGACGGGTCCGCCGCCAGCGTCGCGCCCCGCAGGTCGAACAGGTACGCGCCGCCCGCGTCCTGCGCCGCCGCCACGCCCCCCACCTTGCTCAAGTCCGGCGAGTCCGCCTTGTCCGCCATCACCACGAGGAACGGGGGGCGGCTGCCCTCGCCAGGGATGGCGCCCAGGCGGAAGGTGCCCTCGTTGGCCATCGTCTCCACGGCGGTGTTGGACACCAGCACGTACTGGTCCGCCGCGGAGCGGTAGCGCGGCGCCGAGTCCCGCGCGAAGTACACCGCCACGGCCATCTGCTGCCCGTTGGTGCTGCCGTCCGCGTTGTAGCGGGTCAGCCGGTGCAGCGCCGCCAGGTCCGGGCGGCCGTCGTCGTTGAGGTCCGCCACCACGAGCGCCCGGCCCAGCTCCGTGGTGCTCTTCAGCAGGAACTTGCCGCTCGCATCCAGGTCCTGGCCGCCCAGGCGCACCACCGGCAGGTCCGGAACGGTCTGACCCTTGGTGAGGATGAAGATGTCGATGACGCCGCGCCGGCTGATGCCGGAGAGGGTGGACAGGTCCGCGCCGGGCGAGCCCACGAACAGGTCCATGTCCCCGTCGCCATCCGCGTCCGCGATGGCCAGGCCCGTGCCGAACCCGCCGCGGCCCAGGCCGGTGAGCGCGGGCCTCATCAGCGCGGGCCCCTGGCCCGGCTTGAACGAGTAGAGGTACACCGCGCCCGAGTCACCGATGGTGACGTCCGCGGCCGGCGAGGACACCGCCAGGTCCGCGATCCCGTCGCCGTCCAGGTCACCCGCGGCCAGCATGTCACCGAAGAGCGCGCCCTCCGTCTCACCCGTCAGCACCCAGGTGGGCTTCGAGGGCAGGCCGGACGCGCTGCCCTTGTAGATGAACACCGCGCCGCCCGTGGGGCGCGCCAGCTCGCTCTCGCGCTGGCCCACCGCCAGGTCCTGGATGCCGTCGCCGTCGAAGTCCGCGGTCACCAGCGTGGCCACGTCCGACAGCTTGCCGTGCGCCAGCAGGGGCCGCGTCAGCTCGTCCAGCACGCGCACCGACACCGGGGCCACGTCGCCGGTGAAGGCGTCCTTCGCCTCCAGCACGACGGTGCCTGCCGCGCCCGCCTCCACCACGATGCGGCCGTTCACCACGGAGCCGGGGCCGGACTTCTTCGTCCACGTCACGCGGTCCGAGCCGCCCGTCGTGCCCAGCGGCGCGGAACTGCCCGACGGCACGCCCAGGTACTGCGGGTCGCCCACCAGCTTCGCGGCCTTGCTCACGGTGTACTGGAGCGACTCCGTGTCGCCGGACTTCGTGTCGCGCACCGTGATGACGTCCAGCGCCTCCACCTGCCCCGCCGTGTAGAGGCCCGCGTCGGAGAGCGTGGCGCCGGAGCCGTTGTTGGTGAGCGCGAAGGTCGCCGTGCCCACCAACCCTTCGATGGCGATTTGAAAGGACGTGCCCGGCCGCAGCATCGCGCGCGCGGGCGCGACGCCGAACCTGGAGATCACCTTCACCCGCACGCTGGTGGCGCCGCCGCACTGCTCGTCCACCACCGTCAGCGTGTCCTCGCCGGGCGTGCCGCCCGCGACGAAGCGATTGCCACGCACGTCGCCGGAGGAGCCGCCTGCCTCCGCGCGGAAGGAGTAGTGGCCGCTGCCGCCGCCGGCCGTCAGCGTGGCCACGCTGCCGGAGCGCACCGTGGTGGGCTCCGCCGACAGCGTCAGCGGGGCAAGGCCCTCGCAGGGGCCCACGTAGGGAAGCTGGTCGGCGGGCTTGAGCTCACCGTCACAGGCCAGGGTCAGCAGCGCGGCGAGGGGGGTCGCGCGGAGGAGACGTTTCATGGGGGTGCCTCGGAAGGGGGCGCCCGTCCTCCCCCGGGACGAAAGGAAGACGGGCGCATGCAACTGACGGAGAAGCAGTCTTGAAGCAGGGACTTCAGGGCAGCGCGCCGGAAGACACCCACCGCTGGATGAGGGCGATGCCCTGCTGATCCAACGGCCCGTCCGCGGGCATGCGCACGTCGCGCACCGCCGCGTTGATGAGCTGGGCGTTGGACTTCCACAATTCGTAGGTGTTCAGCGCCCGGCCGTTGCCGCCGGGGGTGTGGCACTTGGCGCAGCGGGCTTCGTGGATGGGCCGGATGTCGCGCGCCCAGCTGGGGACGGTGGCGAGCGGCTGGTAGAGGAAGGGCATCTGCCGGCGCGCCTCCGTGCCGTCCTCGAAGCGGGACACGACGCTCAGCGTGTGGCCGCCCGGCGCCAGGGTGGTGAAGGAGAACGCCTTGAGCGTCTCGCCGTCCGCCTCCAGGCCGCCCATGCTGAACGCGGGCCCGGTGGCTTCGACCTCCTGGCCTTCCAACTGGAAGTGGACGCTCTTCGGCGGAGTGCCCGGCGGCAGGCGGGCCTGGACCACCAGCCCGTCATCCACCACCAGCATGCCCTGGTGCATGCCCGTCACGCGCGGCGCCGGCGTCTGGCTGATGGCCAGGGCCTGCTCACCCACGCGCAGCCACGCGCAGCCGCTCTCGTCCGCGGCCAGCAGCGTCACCGCGCCGGATGGCAGCCCCTCCGCGGAGCCCCAGAGCTTCGTGTCCGCGTCGTAGGTGAAGAGCCGGTCCCCGGCGCGGGCCCAGAGGTAGCGCCCCGCGCCCAGCAGCTGTTCGGGCAGCGCCGGCAGCGGCACCGTGCTCCAGCCGTCCGTGTTCCGGCGCAGCACGCGGGTGCTGGTGAGCACCCAGGCCTCACCCGCCGTGCCCGTGCCCGCGCTCAGCCCCGCGAGCGCGCGCACCGTCTCACCTCCGGCGAGAGGCGCGTCCGTGCCGCGCACCTGGTAGACGCCCGGCGCGGACGCCACCACCACGTTCAGCTTGCCCTCGCGCGCGAACCACAGGCCCGCGAGGCCGTCCTCCGCGGGCGCGGCCGCCATGGTGGTGATGCCGGTGAGCGGCTGCCCGGACAGCTTCAGCGACGCGAGCACGCCGCCTTGAATCTGGAACAGGCCCGTGGGGTGGGCAATCCAGGCGGCGCCGTCCGCGGTCCGCGCGGTGGCGACGATGCCGGTGCCCAGCACCTCCTGCCACAGCGGTTCGATGAGCCAGCCCTGGTCCGCGAGGAACAGGCCGCGGTCCGTCTCCACCAGGGCGCTGTGCGGCCCCAGGCGGAAGGTGGCGCGCACCGAGCCCAGCGCCGCCGTGTTCTTCGGGTGGGCGGAGAGCGCGGCCTTGCTGCCATCCAGCCGCAGGCGCACGGCCTCACCCGTCGCGGTGGCGAAGATGCCGCCGCCGGACTGGTCCGCGAAGCCGGGCACCGCGGCCAGCGACTGCGCCGTGGTGACCCGCGTGGCCGTGAATGCCGCGGGCTTCGCCGGGTCGCTGCCCGGAGGTGCGTCCTCGCCGCATGCGGCGGACAGCACCGCGGACATCAGCAGGAGCGAGGTGGGGAGGAAGCGCGCCACGGTGGGGGAACCGTGGCGCGGACGGGGACGCATGAGGGGAGTGCTCATCAAGGTTCAGGCAAGGATGAACCGCAGCGGGTCCACCCGCGTGATGCTGTAGTCCAGCTTCGCCGAGGCCAGCACCGTGGCGATGATGTGCTCGGGGAAGATGTTGGAGCCGTTCGGATCATTGGCGCCCGTGCGCAGGTCCACCAGGCCCGGCGACATGCCAATGTCACCGCTGCGGCCCACCACCAGGTTGTGCTTGATGCCCGCGCCCATCAGCAGGCAGCTGTTGGACAGGTGGTGGTCGCGGCCGCCCGTGGCGTTGATGGTGGGCGTGCGAGCGAACTCGCTGAACACCAGGATGGTGGTGTGGTCCATGAAGTTGCCGCCGCCCGGGTGCTGGGTGGCGCGCAGGTCCGTCACCAGCAGGTTCAGCGCGTTGAAGCCCGCGCGCTGGTTGGTCGCGTGCGTCTGCTGCGTGCCGAAGTGGGTGTCCAGGCCGCCCGCCAGGTTGATGGACACGCACTGGCTGATGCCCTTCTTCAGGGCGGTGGCCACCATGGCCGCGCGGCCCGCGGCGCTGTTGTACGGGTAGGCCTGGTTGTTGAGCCCGTAGAAGTCGCGCACGGACTGGTTGGCCGCCAGCTGGAAGCGGAACGAGTCCGACAGCTTGTTCTCCATCACGGTCTGCATCTGGCCGCGGCTGCTCTCATAGGCGGTGCCCACGCCCCGCGCGGTGAGCGCCTGCTCCTCGCAGGTGATGGGCATGCCGTTGAGGTCGATGAGGCTCTTCTCGATTTCGCTGTCCAGCTGGCGCGACGCCACGGGCGGGTCCAGCGTGAGCACCAGGTCCGCCAGGCCGCTGACGCGCAGCGCGTTGGCGTAGCCGCCGTAGCGGTCGTTGTAGGACTCCACGCCCTGGGCGATGGACGGGATGGGCACCGTGGGCTTCATCTGGCCCACGATCTCCGTGGCGGTGGAGGAGCCGCGCGCCGCGCTGCCGATGGGCATCTTCCCGGTGAGGAAGTAGCGGTAGCCCACCTCGTGGGTGAGCGTGCTCATGTTGATGCCGCGCACCACCGTCATCAGGTCGTAGTGGTCCGACAGGTTGGCCACGCGCGGGTCGCCGATGGCCGGCCCGAACGCGATGTTCGACGGGCCCGCCCCCGCCCGCTCCTTGGGGGTGACGGGGGTCTGCGCGAAGGCCCCGTCGGTGAGCAGGCTGTAGCCCGGCATGATGCGCGTCTCGCTGACGCGGTCGGCGGTGAACACCGCCGGGTCACGCGGGTCGAACGCGAGCAGCTGATCCCACCCTCCGCTGAAGTAAACGAACACGAAGCAGCGGTCGGGCGGGGCCAGGTTCGTCGCCTGGGCCACGGCCTTGAAGGGGATGCCTCCCAGGAGGAGGGAGCCCATGAAGCCGGCTCCGGCCTTGAGGAAGGTGCGGCGCTCGGGGCTGCTGAGGTCGTCTTGGCGTGTCTTCTTCATCGCAGGCACCGTCAAGGTCAGTAGGTGATGAAGCGCGAGTCCGTCAGCATGGCGATGCAGACCACCGCCAGCGCCTGGTCGCGCTTCTTGAGGGTTTCGGCCCGGGCCGCGGCCTTGCGGAAGAACGTCGCGTAGCGCGTCAGCTCCTCACCGGCGAGGGGCGCGCCCCAGAACCGGGTGGAGAGGTACACGAGCGTTTCGTCCACCTGCGCGTCCGTGAGCTTCGTCAGGTCGCTCATGGGCGAAGGCAGCGTGCGCCCCAGGGTGCGCAAGCTCACGTCCACCTGCGCGATGTCCTTCTGCGCCTGGGCGATGCAGACCTTGCGCGCGCCGTCGTCCAGGAAGCGGGCGAAGACGAGGTTGGGCTCCGTGTTCTCCGAAGTGATGAGCGCGTAGTCGGCGCGGCCCAGCGACTGGGCGCGCGCCTCCAGCTCATCCCACTCCATGCCCACGGCGATGCGGATGGACTCCTTGAGCTGCGCGACGGTGAGGCGGCGGGGCGCGCGGCCCACGCTGCCGCCCTGGGCCTCCGGGTCCGGCAGCGGGTCGATCTGGTCCGTGTTCCCGTGCGGGTTGGGCACCGGGTCCAGCTGGGCGTCCAGCGGGACGGGCTTGGCGGGGACGTCCACGGAGCCCTGGGTGCAGCCCGTGGCGAGCGCGAGCAGCGCGGTCAGCAGAAGGCGGCGCATCAGTCGATCCTCCGGTACGCGTCGGACATCACCACCTGCTCGATGAGGCCCTTGAGGCTGTGGTTGTTCTTGGCGAAGTCCTGCGACAGCGTCTGGAGGTACATGCGCTGCTCCTCGGCCGTCATGGCGCGGCCCAGGAACTCGTTCCAGACGCGCTTGACGGTGCAGCGCTCCAGGTCGCCCGTCTCCATCATGCGCTCCACCAGCGCCTGCGGACCGCCCTCGATGTTCTTCTCCTCGGCCGGGCTGCGGTAGAGGTAGGTCTTCAGGAGGCCCAGCGAGTTGGCGCCGTCGCCGTCGAAGGCCTGCATCACGTACTGGCTGCACTCGCCGCCGCAGTTGGTGTCACCGTTGATGGCGCAGTCGCGGCACTTCACGTCCAGGCGGGGGAACTGGTCCGGGGACAGGAACAGCGCGGAGCGCTCCGCGTAGCGGCCCCAGTGCGCGCCCGTGGGCTCGATGGTGGCGTGGCAGTAGTTGCAGCCGCAGCGCGTGGCCAGGTTGTTGCTCCGGTTGCAGATGTCGTCCGGGGACGGCAGGTTCGCGTCCGCGGCCGGGGCGAAGTGCTTGCAGAGGAACGCCTCGTAGAAATGGTTCACGCGGGCGCGCTGCGTGGGGAAGCGGTAGAGGAACGCGGGCGTGGTGAGCACGCCGGAGTGGGTGTTGTCGCGGACGTACGAGGTCCACTCGGTGGCGTTCGCGTACGTCACGGCGGGCAGCGTGGCCGCGTCCGCGGGGGACTTGATGCTGAAGACGCCCACGCCCTGGCGCTGCTTGTAGAACTCCGCCAGCGGGCCGTTCACGAAGGAGCCGCGGGTGGTGAGGATGTTGAAGTAGGGCTCGTCGTTCCGCACCACGGAGTCCGTGATGTAGAGCGGCTCCTCGTTGAAGGCGGCCACGCGCGCGGTGTGCACGTCGGCGATCTCGCAGCGGCGCATCTTGTCGCCGCAGCCGCAGCTGCGGTCGCTGTTGAAGCGCGGCGTCTCACAGGACTCGCCCGTGTACGGGTTCGCCGCGCGGTCCTGCGCCTCCACGGCACACACCTTCACGGTCTCCGTGGTGGTGGACCAGAAGGGCTGCACCGTGGTGGTGACGTAGCCCTCGCGCTGCACGCAGCCGCGCTGCGTCGCCCAGACGCCGTCGCGGGTCGGCCTGTTGTTGACGTCCGTCTTGATGTCGAACCCGCAGCGCTTCAACGTCAGGGTGCCGGTCCCACCCGCCGGCTGCACCCATTCGGTGATGGTGCCCGTGGCCGGCGACGCCACCAGCACGTTGGTGGTGTTCTTGTTCGGGTCCGGCAGGCAGAGGTAGCCCACGGACTTGCCCGCGGACGCCAGGAAGCGGTTGTCGCAGAAGTTCACGTACTTGCCGTACGTCGCGTCGGCCTTCAGCGCGTTGCAGTCCGCGAACTTCAGCTCCGGCGCCGTGGAGGCCACGTCCAGCTGGCGGCACTGGTAGAAGTTCGTGTCGTAGTCGTAGCTGACCGGCAGCGGAATGCCCTGCGCGTCACGGCAGGCGGGGGCCGTGGAGTTGTCCTGGTGGGGGTCCTGCGGGTTCGCCTTGCAGCTGTCCTGCGCGATCTCCCCATCACAGCGCTGGCTCTGGCCACCGCGCAGGTTGTTGGAGTTGTTGCCCGCGAAGCTCAGCGGCGTGCCGGACACGCGGTAGTCGCCGTTGCCCTGCACGCTCGAGTTGATGTTCGAGCGCAGCAGCGCGCGGTGGTAGTTGCGCATCCGGGCGTAGAAGGACTCGTCCTTCATCATCGCGCGGACGTCTTCCGCCGTGACGGAGCCCTTGGCCTGGAACGCCTTGTACTCCTCCATGGTCGGAGGACGTCCCAGCAAATCGAGAGAAAGCTGACGTAGATGCCGCTCCAAGGGAACCTTCGCCACGGGCGCGCACACCGCTTCTTCAGCGGCTGCGGGCAGGGCGAGCAGGAGGGCGGCGCTCGCCAGGGGGGCAAGGCAACGCACGCTGAACACGGGGAACCTCCGAGAGGGGGGGTCGGGGGTGACGCAGTGGACCGAAGTATGAAGGAATTTCCGGTTTGATATCCAGTTGACCTAACCGATTCCATTCAACCGACATGTAGGCATTAGCCGGATTCCGCTTGGAGTCCCTGTTGCAAGCTGTCCGGACGCGGTCCACAAGGGAGACATGTCCAACGCCGCTTCCGGGCTCACCCCGTCGTCTTCGTCCACCAACGACCGCTCCTTCTTCATCGCGATCGGCGTGGTGTCCGCTGGCGCGCTGGCGCTGCTGGCGTGGCTGCTGCTCATCCGGCGCGGAGGCGCGGGCATGGGCGTGGACCTGCGCTTCATGCCGGCGGTGAACGCGGGGCTCAACGCGACGGCGGCGGCGCTGCTTTTGGGCGGCTGGGTGGCCATCAAGCGCGGCGCGCGGAAGGTGCACCAGAATCTAATGGTGAGCGCGTTCGCCGCGTCCGCGCTGTTCCTGGTGGGCTACCTCGCCTACCACTTCGTGCACGGGGACACGCGCTACGTGGGCGACTTCCGAGGGCTGTACCTGACGCTGCTGGCCAGCCACGTGCTCCTGTCCATGCCGGTGCTGCCCATGGCGCTGGTGGCCTTCTACTTCTCCTGGCGGCAGCAGTTCGCCCGGCACCGCAAGGTGACGCGGTGGCTGGCGCCCATCTGGCTCTACGTGTCGGTGACGGGCGTGGTGGTGTTCTTCATGCTGCGCGGCGGCGTGCCCGCGGTGTCCTGAAGCGCCGCGCTACGGCGCGGTGTGCTCGGACGTGGACCGCGCGGGCCCCGCGGGGAGCGCGATGCCCCGGGGCAGGCGCACGGTGAAGGTGGAGCCCTGCCCCTCCACGCTGCGCACGGCGAGCGTGCCGCCGTGCAGCTCCACCATGCGGCGCGCGCTGGCCAGGCCCACGCCGCTGCCGGACACGTCCCGGGACACGTTGCGCCCGCGGTGGAAGCGCTCGAAGACGAAGGGCAGGTCCCCGGCAGGGATGCCGATGCCCTGGTCCGTCACGGCGAGCAGCACGAACTGCTGCGTCTGCGCTTCTTCCACCGTCAGGTGCACGATGACGGTGGAGCCCGCGGCGCTGTACTTCACCGCGTTGCCCATCAGGTTCTCCAGCACGCGCTCCAGGGCGTGCGCGTCCCAATCGCCGGTGAAGTCGCGCCCGTCCGGCACCTCCAGGACGAAGTGGTGGCGTGACGCGTTGGCCTCCAGCTCGCGCACCTTGCCGCGCACCATGGCCAGCAGGTCCATGGGCTCGCGCTTGAGGGGGCGCTCCTGGCCGCGCGTCACCTCCAGGAAGTGGTCGATGAGCTCGCCCATGCGGTGCGCCGCGCGCACGATGTGGCCCAGGCGCGTCTCCAGGGCGGGCGTCATCGCGGCGGGGGGAATCTGCCGGCGCAGCACCTGGGCGTTGAGCGTCATGATTTGAAGCGGGCCCTTCAAGTCGTGCGTCGCCAGCGAGAAGAGTTCGTCGCGCACGGCCAGGGCCTCGCGAGCGGCGGCCTCGGCGCGCTCGGCACGCAGGCGGCGCTCCTCCAGCTCGCGCGTCATCAGCACCGTGTCCACCGCGGCGCGCAGGCTGCGGCGCAGGCGCTCCGGGCTGAAGGTCTCCTTCACCAGGTAGTCCTGGGCACCGGCCTTCATGGCGTCCACCGCGACGCGCTCGTTGCCGCTGCCGGTGAGCACCACCACGGCGGGCACCCTGGGCAGCGCCAGCTCCGTGAGCCTCTGGAGCATGCTGACGCCGTTCATGCCGGGCAGGTGGTAGTCGAGCAGCATCGCGTCCACGGTGTTGGCGGCCAGGTACGCCAGCGCGTCCTCCGCGGAGGACACCGGCACCACCTCCCACTGCATGTCCGGGTCACGCGCCAGCGCGCGGCTGACCGCGAGGCGGTCCGCCATGCCGTCGTCCACCAGCAGCACGCGCAGGCTCATGCTTCCGGCTCCTGGACCTCGGGCAGGCGCGCGGCCTTGAACCAGAAGGCGTGGAGCGCCTCCGCGGTGGCCTGCAGCTGGGGACCGACTTCGGGCTTGAAGAGGTAGCTGTTGGCGCCGTCCGCGTAGGCGCCCTCCACGTCCCCTACCTCCACGGAGGAGGAGAAGATGATGACGGGGATGGAGCGCAGGTCCGGGTCCGCCTTCAGCGTGGCCAGCACCTCGCGCCCGCTGATGCCGGGCATGTGCAGGTCCAGCAGGACGAGCACCGGGCGCTCCGCGTCCGCGTGGGCCCCGCGCCGGTAGAGGTAGTCCAGGGCGTTCTCGCCGTCGCGCACGCGCACCACCGGCACGGGCAGGGGCAGCCGCTTCGCGATGCGCATCAGCGCCTCCGCGTCTGGATCACTGTCCTCCACCAGCAGCAGCGGCTTCATGAACGCGGTCCCTCGCCCAGCGTGAAGAAGAAGGTGGAGCCCTGGCCCGGCGCGGAGTCCACCCAGAGCGCGCCGCCGTGCAGCGACACCAGCCGGCGCGCGATGGCCAGCCCCGCCCCCGTGCCGCCGCCATAGGCCTGCGCGGGATGCAGGCGGCGGAACAGCTCGAAGATGGCTTCGTGGAACTGCGGCGCGATTCCGATGCCCGGGTCCTTCACGTAGAAAAGGTAGGGCGCGGTGACGTGCCGCGCCGCCTCCGGGCGCGCTTCCCCGGGCCCCACGAAGCCCACCTCCACCCAGCGCGGCTCGGCTGTCTGGTACTTGGCCGCGTTGCTGATGAGGTTGGCCCACACCTGGCGGATGCGGACGGCGTCACACGCCACCGTGGGCAGGCGGCGGGGCAGGCGGACCTCCACCCTGCCCTCCTCCAGCCGTGCGCCCAGCGTCCTCAGCACGTCCTCCACCAGGGCCTGCTGATCCGTCTCCTCCCACGACAGCTCCAGGCGGCCCAGGCGGCTGAACTCGAAGAGGTTGTCCAGCAGCTCGTGCGTGCGCTTCGCCAGCCACCCCAGGGCCTCCAGCTGCCCGAGTCCGTCCGTGCCCAGCGTGGAGCCGAAGTCCTCCTGCAGGAAGGAGCTGTACTGGAGGATGCCGCGCAGGGGCTCCTTGAGGTCGTGCGCCACGGTGCCGCCGAACGCGTCCAGCTCCGCGTTGGAGCGGGCCAGCTCCCGCGACAGCCGGGCCAGCTCCTCCGCGTGCCGCAGCACCACGCCCACCAGCGCCCCCTTGAGCGCGCGCGCCGCCTCCAGGTCCTGCGCGGACCACGGAGTGGAGGCGCCCTTCATCTCCTCGCGCCACACGTCGAAGGACGCGCGGGGACGCAGCCGTGCATGGCCCGGTTCCGGACGCACGGGCTTGTTCGGGTTGCCGGCCCACGCCACGGTGCGCGCCACCTCCGGGCGGAACCACAGCGCGAAGTGCGGCACGGACGGGTCCAGGCGCACCGCCAGCAGGCCCGCGGCCACGTCCGCGCGCGAGGCCAGCGGCGGGTACACGTCCCCCAGCCGGTCCACGTGGAAGGCTTCCTCCGAAAGCTCGCGCTCCGAAAGCCAGGCCACCAGGGCGCGCACCTCCTCCGCGGACGGCGTGGTGCCGAGCAAGAGGGGCGACGCCTCCGGGCCCGCGCTCGCGCCCAGCACCAGCGCCACGCCGTGGGAGCCCGTGAGCTCCATCAGCAGCGGGGCCTGCGCCTCCAGCGCCTTCGCGGGGCTGTGCTCGCCCAGGTTCGGCAGGACCAGCGCGTTGAGCAGCGACGCGCGGCGCGCCTGGGCGGCGGACTCCAGGCTCCGCTCCTCCGCGGCGAGCTGGAGCGACAACACGCGCGCCAGCACCTCGCACGCCTGCCGCCGCGCGGCGGACACCGTGCGGGGCGCCAGGTGGTGGCAGGCCATGAGCCCCCAGAGCTGTCCGTCCTTCAGGAGCGACACGCTGAAGGACGCGCCCACGCCCATGTTGCGCAGGTACTCCAGGTGGATCTCCGACACGCTGCGGAGCGCGGAGCCGGACAGGTCCAACGGGCGCTGGGTGCCCGGCAGCACCGGCGGCACCAGGCCCACGGCCTTCGCGTCCACGTCCGCGATGAGGCGCACGGGGTTGCGCGTGTAGAGGGCGCGCGCCTGCGCGGGGATGTCGCTCGCGGGGTAGTGCAGGCCCATGAAGGAATCCACGCCCTCGCGCACGCTCTCCGCCACGACCTCGCCGTGGAAGTCCGCGTGGAAGCGGTAGACCATCACCCGGTCGTAGCCGATGAGCTCCCGCACCGCGTCCGCGGCCTCTTGAAGCAGCGCGACCGTGCCCTTCGCGCGCGCCAGCGGCGACACCAGCCGCTGCACCGCGCCCAGCGCCGTCTCCTCCGCGCCCACGTCCTCGTCCGCCAGCGGCTCCAGCTCCAGCACGCGCAGGCCGTCGCTGTCATGCAGGAGCGCGGAGCAGCGCTGTCCCGACACCTCCACGGTGACGGGCCCCGGCCCCGTGCCCGCCTCCACGCGCGCGAGCAGCCCGCGCGGCAGCACGCCGGACAGGGGCTTG
This sequence comes from Corallococcus sp. AB045, assembly GCF_003668895.1. Classification (NCBI taxonomy): domain Bacteria; kingdom Pseudomonadati; phylum Myxococcota; class Myxococcia; order Myxococcales; family Myxococcaceae; genus Corallococcus; species Corallococcus sp. AB045. The sequence continues at coordinate 49,405 of NZ_RAWN01000010.1, read as the reverse complement.
CCCAGGAGCGCATCCGGCCCTGCGCCGAGCAGCGCGGGGACGTTCGCGCTCACGACCGCGACGGCCTCCGTGTCCGGGTGGAAGGCGACGAGCACACCCCGGGGCTGGATGCCCCCCAGCAGGTGGATGGGCTCGCGTTCGCAGACGCTGAGGTCGGCATCAGAGACGGACGGAGCCATCGTGCTCTCGCATCAACCAGGCGGCGAAGGTGTCGAAGGTATCGCGGGCGCCCTGCACGACGGCTGCGTCGAAGGTGTCGGAGGCCGCCCGTTCGGACGCCCGGGTGAGGGCTTCACCGAACGCGCGCCACATGGGGCCCACCTGGTCGCCATAGGCCCGGAAGAAGGCGAAGTTCCCCACGCGTGCGTCCGGCCCGAAGTGGCGCGTCAGGTGGCGCAGGATGAGCTGGCCCCCCAGCGTGGAGCCCTCCAGCACGTATGCGCAGCCCAGCGCCTCCGCCAGCCCCGGCAGCGCCGGCAGTGAAGAGGCGCGCGGCAGCCGCGCGAGCGAGGCCGTGTCGTGCCCCATGGCGCGCAGGTCCGCATCCAACAGCGGCGTCTTCCAGCGCGCCCTCGAATCCAGCGCCGGCTCCAGGGCCGCCAGGGGTCCGGCGAGCAGCGCTTCCAGGGGCAGGTAGAGACCGTAGAAGGCCTCCAACTGGCGCTGGTAGGCCGCGGGTGTCAGGTGCGCGTCCATCAGACGCACCGCGCCCTCCGTGCGCTCATGGTGGGGGCGCGTCTCCGTCCTCAGCCGCTGCATCAGTTCCAAGGTGCCCGGAGGATCGGGAGCGGCGCGGCACGAGGAAAGAACCAATTGCGCTGAATGTTGGCCGTTCATCGCGGGTGACTGTTGTCCGTTCACTTACGCATGCGGCGGGGGGCGCACGGAGCGTGAGGCTTCACGGGGTGCCTGTTTCCCCGGCACCACTCCACGCGGTGAGTCGACCCCCTGAGTCGCCCTGTCTTTACGGGCCGCGACACAACGCGTTAGCCTGAATGCTCCACAGCTTGGCTTCCCGCGTCATGCGGGAAAGGGGCCCTGACGATGCCGTTCACCCTCCCTCCGCGCTACGGGCTGTATGAGCCGGAGACCGAGCACGACGCCTGCGGCGTGGGATTCGTGGCCCACATCCGTGGACAGCGTTCGCGGGGCATCGTGGAGGACGCGCTGGAGCTGCTCAACCGGCTGAGCCACCGCGCCGCGGCAGGGCGCGACCCGGAGACGGGCGACGGCGCCGGCATCCTGGTGCAGCTGCCGCACCGCTTCTTCAACCACGAAGCGCCGCGGCTGGGTTTCGAATTGCCGCCGCGACGCCAGTACGGCGTGGCGCAGGTGTTCCTGCCGCCGGAGCCGGAGGCGCGCCGCGCGTGCGAGGCGCTGTTCGAGGACGTGGTGGAGGAGGAGGGGCAGCGGCTGCTCGGCTGGCGCGACGTGCCGGTGGCGCCGGAGGAGCTGGGGCCGCTTGCTCGGGAGGCGGCGCCGGTCATCCGGCAGCTCTTCATCGCGCGCAGGCGCGTGGTGCCCAGCGCCTTCGAGCGCAAGCTCTACCGCATCCGCAAGCTGGTGGAGAACCGCGTGCTGGCGCGCGGCGTGGATCCGCAGGGGCGCTTCCACGTGGCCAGCTGTTCGTCGGAGACGCTCATCTACAAGGGCCTGCTCTTGCCCCGGCAGCTGCCGCGCTTCTACGCGGACCTGCGGCACCCGGAGTTCGTCAGCGCGCTGGCGCTGGTGCACTCGCGCTTCTCCACCAACACCTTCCCCACGTGGGAGCTGGCGCAGCCGTTCCGCTTCATCGCGCACAACGGTGAAATCAATACACTGCGTGGCAACCGCAACTGGATGACGGCGCGGCGCGGGCTGCTCCAGACGGCGAAGCTGGGCGGGAGCCTGGAGCCGCTGTGGCCCATCATCGTCCCGGGCAAGAGCGACTCCGCGCAGTTCGACAACATGGTGGAGCTGCTCTACCTGGGCGGCCGCACCCTGCCCCACGCGATGATGATGATGATCCCGGAGGCGTGGGAGGGCCACAAGGAGATGGGCGACGAGCGCCGCGCCTTCTACGAGTACTCCGCGTCCCTGTTGGAGCCGTGGGACGGCCCCGCGGCCATCGCGTTCACGGACGGGCAGCTCATTGGCGCGACGTTGGACCGCAACGGCCTGCGCCCCGCGCGCTACCTGGTGACGGAGGACGACCGCATCATCCTGGCGTCGGAGACGGGCGTCATCGACGTGCCCTCGTCGCAGGTGCGCCGCAAGGGCCGGCTGACGCCGGGCCGCATGCTGCTGGTGGACACCACGGAGGGGCGCATCCTGGAGGACGAGGAGGTGAAGCATGAAATCACCTCGCGCTGGCCCTACCGCCGCTGGCTCCAGCGCAACGTCTTCACCTTCGAGGACCTGCCCGCCGTCCCCGCCCCCGCGCGCCTGAAGGGCGAGACGCTGTGGAGGCTGCAGCGCGCGTTCGGCTACACGGACGAGGACGTGCGCACCACGCTGGCCCCCATGGCGGAGACGGGCAAGGAGCCCACGGGCTCCATGGGCACGGACACGCCGCTCGCCGTGCTGAGCGACCAGGCCCCCACCCTCTTCAACTACTTCCACCAGTTGTTCGCGCAGGTGACCAACCCGCCCATCGACCCGCTGCGCGAGGCGCTGGTGATGACGCTGGCCACCGCGCTGGGCCCGGAGGGCAACACCTTCGAGGAGACGCCGGAGCAGTGCCACCGGCTGTCGCTGCCCGGCCCCATCCTCACCAACGGGCAGCTGGCGCGGCTGGCGAACCTGCGCGGAGACACGGGCCTCTTCGAGCCGCGTCCCTTGAGCCTGCTCTACCCGCACGCGGGCGGCGCGGCGACAGCGCTGGAGGTCGCGGTGGAGCGGCTGTGCACGGCGGCGGTGGACGCCGTCGACGCGGGCGCGAGCATCCTGGTGCTGAGCGACCGGGGCGTGGACGCGGCGCACGCGGCCATCCCCGCGCTGCTGGCCGTGTCCGCGGTGCACCAGCGGTTGGTGCGCGACGGCACGCGCATGTACACGGGCATCGTGCTGGAGACGGCGGAGGCGCGCGAGGTGCACCACTTCGCGTGCCTGTTCGCCTACGGCGTGTCCGCGGTGAACCCGTACCTGGCGCTGGACACGCTGCGTGCGCTGGCGGACGCGGGCGAGCTCAAGGCGGACGCGGACAAGGCGCAGGCGCAGTACCTGCACGGCCTGGAGGAGGGCCTGCTCAAGGTGATGTCCAAGATGGGCATCTCCACGCTCCAGTCCTACCGCGGCTCGCAGCTCTTCGAGGCGGTGGGCCTGCAACGAAGCCTCATCGAGAAGCACTTCACCGGCACGTCGTCGCGCGTGGAGGGCGTGGGCCTGCCGGAGCTGGGCCGCGAGGTGGCGGAGCGGCACGCGCGCGGCTTCGGCGCCGGCGCGGACGGCGAGGAGGACCTGCTGCCCGTGGGCGGTCAGTTCCGCTGGCGCCGGCAGGGTGAGCGGCACAAGTGGAACCCGGCCACCGTGGCGAAGCTCCAGGAGGCGGTGCGCACGAACGACGCGGCCCGGTTCCAGGAGTACTCGAAGCTGGCGGACGACGAGACGCGCGAGCACAGCAACCTGCGTGGCCTCTTGGACGTGGTGACGGACGGCTGCACGCCGGTGCCGCTGGAGGAGGTGGAGCCCGCGCTGGAGCTGGCGCGGCGGTTCGTCACCGGCGCCATGTCCTTCGGCTCCATCAGCGCGGAGGCGCACGAGACGCTGGCCATCGCGATGAACCGGCTGGGCGGCCGGTCCAACAGCGGCGAGGGCGGCGAGGAGTCCCGCCGCTACACCAAGGACCCCAACGGCGACTCGCGCCGCAGCGCCATCAAGCAGGTGGCCAGCGCGCGCTTCGGCGTCACCGCGGAGTACCTGGTTAACGCGGACGAGCTTCAAATCAAGATGGCCCAGGGCGCCAAGCCCGGCGAGGGCGGCCAGCTTCCGGGCCACAAGGTGGACGAGCGGATTGCCCGCGTGCGCTGGAGCACGCCGGGCGTGACGCTGATTTCGCCGCCGCCGCACCACGACATCTACTCCATCGAGGACCTGGCGCAGCTCATCTACGACCTCCAGTCCGTGAACGCGAAGGCGCGCGTGAGCGTGAAGCTGGTGAGCGAGGTGGGCGTGGGCACCATCGCCGCGGGCGTGGCCAAGGCGGGCGCGGGCTGCGTGGTGGTGGCGGGCTACGAGGGAGGCACGGGCGCCTCTCCGCTCTCCAGCCTCCAGCACGCGGGCCTGCCGTGGGAGCTGGGGCTGGCGGAGACGCAGCAGGTGCTGGTGCACAACGGCCTGCGCTCGCGCATCCGCGTGCAGGTGGACGGCGGCCTGCGCACCGCGCGTGACGTGCTGGTGGCGGCGCTCCTGGGCGCGGAGGAGTTCGGCCTGGCCACCGCGAGCCTCGTGTCCGTGGGCTGCATCATGCTGCGCAAGTGCCACCTCAACACCTGCTCGGCGGGCATCGCCACGCAGGACCCCAGCTTGCGCGAGCGCTACCAGGGCACACCGGAGAACGTCGTGAGCTTCTTCCTGCTGCTGGCGGAGGACCTGCGCCGGCACATGGCGAAGCTGGGCGTGCGCAAGCTGGATGAGCTGGTGGGCCGGGTGGACCTGCTGCGCCAGCGCGCGGCGGTGGACCACTGGAAGGCGCGCAAGGTGGACCTGTCCGCGCTGCTCACCGCGCCGTCCGCGCCGGCCACCGAGCCGCGCCACTGCCAGACGCCACACCGCAAGGACGTGGCGGACCACCTGGACCACGAGCTGCTGACGAAGGCGCAGTCCGTGCTCGCGGGCGGGCCGCCGCTGATGCTGTCGCTGCCGGTGGCGAACACGCACCGCGCGGTGGGCGCCATGCTGTCCGGCGAGATTGCCCGCCGCCACGGCGCGCAGGGGCTGCCGGACGGGAAGCTGCGGGTGAAGCTGAAGGGCTCCGCGGGCCAGAGCTTCGGCGCGTTCCTCGCGTCCGGCGTGACGCTGGAGCTGGAGGGCGACACCAACGACTACCTGGGCAAGGGGCTGTCCGGCGGACGCATCATCGTCTACCCGCCAGAGGGCAGCCGCTTCACTCCCGAGGAGAACGTGCTCGTCGGCAACACGGTGCTCTACGGCGCCACGGCCGGCGAGGTGTACCTGCGGGGACTCGCGGGTGAGCGCTTCGCGGTGCGCAACAGCGGCGCGCAGGCGGTGGTGGAGGGCGTGGGCGACCACGGCTGCGAGTACATGACGGGCGGCGTGGTGGTGGTGCTGGGCCAGACAGGCCGCAACTTCGCGGCCGGCATGAGCGGCGGCACCGCGTACGTGCTGGACCGCGAGCGCAGCTTCCGCGAGCGCTGCAACCTGGAGATGGTGGAGCTGGAGTCGCTGGTGGACGAGTCGGAAATCTGGCTCGTGCACGGGATGATTGAACGCCACCTGCACCACACCGGCAGCGCGCTCGCGCGGCGGGTGCTCGACAACTGGGAGCTGATGGTGCCGCAGTTCATGAAGGTGATGCCGTCCGACTACAAGCGCGTGCTCCAGGCGCGCAGGGCGGCGCGCAGGCCGCCGCCGGCCGCGGGCGTGCAGCAGCTCCACGTCGTTGGCGGAGGGGCCTGAACCATGGGCAAGCCCACGGGTTTCATGGAGTGGCAGCGCGTCCACGCACCCAAGCGGGACAAGGTGGAGCGCCTGGAGGACTGGCGCGAGCTGCACCTGCCGCTGGCGGCGGACGAGGCGAAGCGGCAGGCGGGGCGCTGCATGGACTGTGGCATCCCCTTCTGCCACCAGGGGTGTCCCCTGGGGAACCTCATCCCGGACTTCAACGACGCGGTGTACCGGGGCCAGTGGAAGGAGGCGTACCAGGTGCTCAGCCGCACCAACACCTTCCCGGAGTTCACCGGACGGCTGTGCCCCGCGCCGTGCGAGGCCGCGTGTGTGCTGGCCATCGACCGGGACGCGGTCACCATCGAGCAGATGGAGAAGGAGATTTCGGAGCGCGCCTTCGCGGAGGGCTGGGTGAAGGCCCGGCCTCCAGCGCGGCGCACGGGCAAGCGCGTGGCGGTGGTGGGCTCCGGCCCCGCGGGACTGGCGGCGGCGGCGCAGCTCAACTCGGCCGGGCACAGCGTGACGGTGTACGAGAAGGACAGCCGCGCCGGTGGCCTGCTGCGCTACGGCATCCCGGACTTCAAGCTGGAGAAGGCGGTGCTGGACCGCCGGCTCGCGCTGATGGAAGCGGAGGGCATCGTCTTCCGCACGGGTGAGGACGTGGCCGTCACGCCGGGCTGGCGCGCGCTGCGCGAGCAGTACGACGGCGTGGTGCTGGCCCTGGGCGCACGCAAGGCCCGCGAGCTGGACGTGCCGGGCCGCGAGCTGTCCGGCGTGATGCAGGCCATGGACTACCTGGAGCACCAGAACCGCGTGGTGACGGCGGGCGCCGCGCCGGACGCGCGGCTGGAGGCACAGGGCAAGCGGGTCATCATCCTCGGCGGCGGCGACACGGGCTCGGACTGCCTGGGCACGGCGCTGCGCCAGGGCGCGGCGAGCGTGATGCAGGTGGAGCTGCTCCCCGCGCCGCCACAGGTGCGCGCGAAGGAGAACCCGTGGCCGCGCTGGCCGCTGGTGTTCCGTACGTCGTCCAGCCAGGAGGAGGGCGGCGACCGCGCCTTCGCGCTGATGACGAAGCGGCTGGAGGGCGAGGACGGCCAGCTCAAGCGCCTGCACACGGTGGGCGTGGAGGTGCAGCGCGAGCCGAACGGCGCGCTGAAGCGGGTGGAGGTGCCGGGCTCCGAGCAGGTGTTCGAGGTGGACCTGCTCGTGCTGGCCATGGGCTTCACCGGCCCGAACACGGACCGGCTGGCGGAGGAGCTGGGCGTGACGCTGGCGCCGCGCGGCACGGTGCAGGTGGACGCGAAGTTCGCCACCTCCGCGCCGGGCGTGTACTGCGCGGGCGACGCCAGCCGGGGCGCGAGCCTCATCGTCTGGGCGCTCGCGGACGGCCGCGAGGCGGCGCGCGCGCTGGACACCTGGCTGTCCGGCACCACCTCCGTGCTGCCCACGCGCGGCCAGGACTGCGCGTTCTGAAAAGACGCAAACGGCACGGGGCCCCTCCTCCTGAGGGGAGAAGGAGCCCCGGCCGGCTTTAGTGGACGCGGGCCGCGGGCGGCTGGAGGAAGTCGAGCGGCACCTCCCGCGGCTGCGTCCTGAAGTCCTGGCGCAGCTCCAGCAGTTTCTTCACCACGCCGACGTCGCGGATGGGCCCCACCGTGAGCGCCGGCTCGGGCGAGCCGGGCGGCACGTCCAGGGGCACGCTTCCGGCGAGCGCCTCCATCCGCTCCAGGTAGCCCGTGTCCAGGCCCCTGACCCATCCGCACGTGGTGCAGTTGGCCAGTTCCTGGAGCCGCTGATGCCGGCGCAGCAGGTCCGCGAACGACCACGACGCCACGGCGGACCCGAACTGGGCGTCCGGTACGGCGAACATGAAGCCTGGGCCCCCGCCCGTCAGGAACCTGGACAGCCGCGCCGGGATGCCCGACGTGGGGCTGACGTGCGTGAAGGCCAGGTTGTCCGTGCCGGAGAGGTCGTTCGTGCCCGTGTCCTTGAAGTGACAGCCATTGCACGTGTTGACGGAGAACTCCTTCCGCGCGCAGACCTCCGTGGCATTCGTGGGCACCACGCTGAAGCCCTCCCAGTGGGTGGGCGACGCCACCAGCGAGTTGGCGCCCAGGAACGGCCTGCCATTGAAGGTGCGAGGCACCGTGAACTGCGCGGTGCACCGGGTGGGGACGGTCACCGGCTGCTCGACGCCGTTCTTGACCTGGGTGCGTACGAAGGAGTCGATGTCCGGATCCGTCTGGGAATCATGGGTCGCGTCATCCGGAGTCAGCGCCATGGTGTGGACGCGCAGGAATCCGTTGGAGGGTTTGTCCTTGCCGGTGACGGGGTTCTCGTCCGCCAGCCGGAACTCGCGCAGCTCCCACGGAAACGCCAGGGCGGCCTCGTTGGTGCGGATCTGGTTGAGCGCGTTGGCGTTGCCCTTCCCCGGAGCCCGCCCCCGCAGGACGACGCTCTGGGTCATCTGCGTGAGCTGCGCCTTGTAGGCCGCGTTGAAGGAGCTGTACGTCCCCAGCAGCGCCCACTGCCGTGCCCAGGCGACGACCGGCGAGCACCCCTCGCCGGGCACGCCGTATTCGAAGATGACGGTGAAGGGCTTGAGGTTGCAGGTCGCCTCCGTGCCGCCGCTTCCCCAGGGCGAGGGGCGCGTCAGCCCGAAGATGAAGCGCAGCTCGCCCGGGTCGGTCTGCCGGTCGGCGTAGTCCCAACTGCTGGCCAGGTCGATGCGGTTGACGATGGACAGCAGCCGGAAGGGCGCGATGTCCAGGTCCAGCGGCTTGCTCAACACCACCTCCCAGCGGTTCGTGGAGGCGTTGAACTCAAGGGACGAGGTCGCGCCGCTGGCGGCGGCCCAGGGGGCAATCACTTCGTCATACATCTTGCGGCGCGCGGGCACCGTGTCGCCGTTGGACTGGAAGTCATTGAGCCAGAGCGACAGCCAGTTCAGCACGAAGGCCTCCGGCCGCGCGCCAGACCCCTGGGCCATCTCCCGCATGAGGTGCGCGAAGGTCCACACGCCGCCCTTCGTCCCCGCGCCGGTGCACGGGTCCCACGTGCGCGCCGGGTCGAGCACCACGGCCGGGTCGCGGATCATCAGCGTCCGCTCCCACCGGGGCTGGGTGGAGGCCGGCAGCAGGGGGCAGATCGTAACCGGCACCTGCTCGCCCCACCCGAAGGCCGCCGCGTCCACGGGGAGTCCTTCGTAGCGGGCAGCCGGGTGGCGTCCGTTGAACAGGACGGTCTCCCGGGTGGTCACCCCAAGCTCGCCCGAGGCCAGGCGGCGCTCATTCTCCTGGCGCCGCTCCAGCTCCGAGTCCGGGAGCTGCGCGAAGAGCGTGAAGAAGTCCGGACCGGGGCTCGAGGGAATCGCGCCCAGCCGCGCCAGGGTGTCGGAGTGGAACAGGACCGTGGGCCGCGCCGGGTCACCCACCACGCGCACCAGGCTGTCCGCGAGCAGCCGGTTGGCCGGGGGCGGCAGCTTCACGTTCACGGCCGTCGTCTCCCCCAGGGGCGTGGGCTGTTCCAGCTTCTGGGCGAACGTTCCGGCGACGGACAGGCCCGGCACGAGGGGCAGCTCCCCCAGGCTCGTGCTGCTCACCCGCGAGTCCTCCGCGGCGTCCTGCCCTGAAGGCTCCGGAGCCGGCTCCTGCGCCGGTTCCTTCGCGCAGCCGCTGATCGCCAGCACGGCTCCCACCACGACGATTCTCAATTCCTCGCACTTCCACAACATACATTCCCCCGGGAAAAGCCAGCCTTTGTCTTGAATGGCTGGCATTGATTCAACGCCGCGGGGGTGAAGTGCGCGCACGGACGCCCGACCCATGAGGTTCGAAGTCAGGCCCCGGACAAGGTGCTGCCCGCGCGATTGATCAGCAGGGGCTCCACCCATTCCCTTCCCGACAGGCTCACGGCCTCGCGGGGTCCACACGCTTGGAGGCCCAACGCATCACGGGGCCCGTCAGTGGACGCGGGCCGCGGGCGGCTCGAGGAAGTCGAGCGGCAGCTCCCGCGGCCGGATCCTGAAGCCGGGGCGCAGCTCCAGGAGCTGCTTCACCACGCCGACGTCGCGGATGGGGCCCACCGTGAACGTCGGCCTGGGTGAGCCGGGCGCCACGTCCAGGGGCACGCTCCCGGCGAGTGCCTCCATCCGGTTCAGGTAGCCCGCGTCCAGGTCGATGAACCATCCGCAGGTGGAGCAATGGGCCAGCTCCTGGAGCCGCTGGTGGCGGCGCAGCAGGTCCGCGAACGGCCACGACGTCAAGGCGGTCCCGAACTGGGCGTCCGGCACGACGTACATGAAGCCGTTGCCCCCACCCGTCAGGAACTTGGACTGCCGGGCCGGGATGCCCGACGTGGGACTGACGTGCGTGAAGGCCAGGTTGTCCGTGCCGGAGAAGTCGTTCGTGCCCGTGTCCTTGAAGTGACAGCCATTGCAGGTGTTCACGGAGAACTCCTTCCGCGCGCAGACCTCCGTGGCGTTGGTGGATAGCGCGGAGACCGCCTCCCAGTGGGTGGGCGGCGCCACCTGCGCGTTGGCGCCCAGGAAGGGCCTGCCGTTGACGGCGTCCGGCACCGAGAAGCGGGCGGTGCAGTGGGTGGGGACGGTCACCGGCTGCTCGACGCCGTTCTTGACGTGCGTGCGCACGAAGAAGTCCACATCGGGGTCCGTGCGGAAGTCGTGGGTCGCGTCATTGGGAGTCAGCGCCATCGTGTGGACGCGCAACAGCCCGTTGGAGGGGGTGTCCTTGCCGGGGTGCTCGTCCGCCAGGTGGAACTCCCGCAGCTCCCACGGAAACCCCAGGGCCACCTCGTTGGTGCGCAGTTGATTGAGCGCGCTCCGGTTGCCCTTCCCAGGCACCCGCCCATGCAGGACGACGCTCTCCGTCATCTGCTGCAGTCGCGACCGGTAGGCCGCGTTGAAAGACGGGTACCTCCCCAACCCCACCCACTGCCGCGCCCAACCGGTGATGGCCCTGCACCCCTCGCCCGGCACGCCGTATTCGAAGATGGTGGTGAAGGGTTTGAGGTTGCACGTCGCCTCCGTTCCACCTCCCCAGGGGGAGGGGCGCGTCAGCCCGAAAATGAACCGCAGTTCGCCCGGGTTGGATGACCGGCCTCCGTATTCCGAGCTGCCCCCCAGGTCGATGCGGTTGACGATGGACAGCAGCCGGAAGGGCGCGATGTCCAGGTCCAGCGGCTGGCGCAGCACCACCTCCCAGCGGTTCGTGGAGGCGTTGAACTCGAGGGACGAGGTCGCGCCGCTGGCGGCGGCCCAGGGGGCAATCACTTCGTCATACATCTTGCGGCGCGCGGGCACCGTGTCGCCGTTGGACTGGAAGTCATTGAGCCAGAGCGACAGCCATTCCAGCACGAAGGCCTCCGGGCTCGCGCCAGACCCCTGGGCCATCTCCCGCATGAGGTGCGCGAAGGTCCACACGCCGCCCTTCGTCCCCGCGCCGGTGCACGGGTCCCACGTGCGCGCCGGGTCGAGCACCACGGCCGGGTCGCGGATCATCTGCGTCCGCTCCCACCAGGCCTCGGTGGAGGCTGGAATCTGGGGACAGCTCGTCTGGGGCACGAGCGCGCCCTGCGCGAAGGCGTTGGCGTCCATGGGGAGCCCCTCGTAACGGGCAGCCGGGTGGCGGCCGTTGAACAGGACGGTCTCCCGGGTGGGCATCCCGAACTCGCCCGAGGCCAGCCGTCGCTCGCGCTCCGCTCGGCGCTCCACCTCCGGGTCCGGGAGCCGCGCCAAGAGGGTGAAGAACTCGGGGCCGGGGCTCGACGGAATCACCCCCAGCCGGGCCAGGGTGTCGGAGCGAAAGAGGACGGTGGGCGCTGACGGCTCACCGACCACGCGCACCAGGCTGCTCGAGAGCCCACGATTGGCGGGGGGCGGCAGCTTCATGTGCACCGCCGTCGTCTCTCCCAGGGACGTGGGCTTGCCCAGCTTCTGGGCGAAGACCTTCGCGACGGACAGGCCCGGCACGACGGGCAGCCCCCCCAGGCTCGTGGTGTCTCCCGGAGCAGCCTGCACGCCCGCCGGGGCCTCCCGTACCGGTGGGGGCTGCTCGGATGCAGGCTCCTTCGAGCACCCCCACACCGCGAGCACGATTCCCAGGACAGCGATTCTCAATTCATTGCATTTTCGCGACATGCGCTCCCCCCATGGCGACGCCAGCCCCGTCATTCGATGACGGGCCTTATCTCAACGCCGCAGGCGCCCATGCATGACCGGACGTCCGATGCATGGCAGGTCGCAGTCAGGCCCCTGACAGGGCGCTGCCCGCGTGAATGATCAGCGGGGGCTGTGCCCATCCCCTTCCCGACAGGTTCCCGGCCTCGCGGGGTCCGCACGTTTGGGGCCCCAACGCACCACGGGGCCCACCCGCGTGAAGCGAGGGGCCCCGTGTCTACGGCATCGACAGGGAGAGGATGTTACGCGGGCACGGGCTCCGACGAAGCGGCGTGCTCCGGTGCGGTGGGCGCGCTCGGGGCGGGCGGCGTGGGGACGGCGAGCGCCGCGGTGGGGACCTCGCCCACGGTCTCTCCGTGCTGGCTCAGGTCCAGGCCCTCTTCCTCCTGCTCACGGGTGACGCGCAGCGGGACGATGCGGTCGACGATCTTGTACAGGATGTATGAACCCACGAACGAGAAGACGGAGACGACGACCAGCGCCAACAGGTGCATGAGGAAGGTGCGCGTGGTGCCGTAGAGCAGGCCCACGTCCTTGGCGAGCACGCCGGTGAGCACCATGCCCACGATGCCGCCCAGGCCGTGGCAGGGGAACACGTCGAGCGTGTCATCCAGGGCGGTGCGGCTCTTGAAGTGCACGGCGGCGTTGCTGACGAAGCTGGCGACCAGGCCCACCACGATGCTCTGCCCCACGGTGATGAAGCCGGCGGCGGGGGTGACGGCGACCAGACCCACCACCGCGCCCACGCAGGCGCCCATGGCGCTGGGCTTGCGGCCGCGCAGCCAGTCAAAGGCGATCCACCCGAGCATCGCGGCGGCGGAGGCGGTGTTGGTGGTGGCGAAGGCGAGCGTGGCCAGGGACGACGCGGACAGCGCGGAGCCCGCGTTGAAGCCGAACCAGCCGAACCACAGCATGCCCGTGCCGAGCATCACGAAGGGAACATTGGCGGGAGCGTGCGTGGCGTGCGTCAGGTGCACCTGGCGGCGGCCCAGCACGATGGCGCCCGCGAGCGCGGCGAGGCCCGCGGACATGTGCACCACGGTGCCACCGGCGAAGTCGAGCACGCCCCACTGGCGCAGGAAGCCCTCCGGGTGCCACGTCCAGTGGGCGAGCGGCGCGTAGATGAAGACGCTGAAGAGCACCATGAAGAGCAGGTACGCCTTGAAGCGCACGCGCTCCGCGAACGCGCCGGTGATGAGCGCGGGGGTGATGATGGCGAACTTGAGCTGGAAGAGCGCGAAGAGGAGCAGCGGCACGGTGGGCGCAAGGTCCGGGTGCGTCTCACCGCCCACGCCGCTGAACATGAAGAAGGTGCGCGGGTCACCGATGAGGCCGTGGAAGCTGTCGCCGAAGCAGAGGCTGAAGCCCACCACGACCCACAGCACGCTGATGACGGCCATGGCGATGAAGCTCTGCATGAGCGTGGAGACCACGTTCTTCAGCCGCACCATGCCGCCGTAGAAGAACGACAGGCCGGGCGTCATCAGCAGCACCAGCGCCGTAGCGGTGAGCAGCCACGCGGTGTCCGCCGGGTTGATGGGACCGCCCTGCTTCACCTGCGCCGCCGGGGCCACCAGGAGTCCCGCCACCCCCACCGCCACCAGCAGGGCCACCGCCATCCACTTCTGCATCGCCGCACCTCTCCAGAGAGCTGACGCGATGCATCGTAAGCCTGAAGTGGGCTAATTTCAATCCGTCAGGACCTAGATTTCACAAAATTAAGCCTAAATTCAGCATCTCGAAGCACAGCGGACAACATTTCAGCAGCAACCACCGAGCCAGGGGCCTGGTCGCTACCTCCTGTCCAGGATGCGTCCCTGTCCGTCGATCGCGTAGAGGGCGCCACCCTGGGCGAGGCTGTCCTCCGTGGGTCAATCCTCCTCCGACTCCATCGCGTTCAGTTCTTCTGGCAGCGGGGCGTTCATCAAGGTGAGCCGCCCAGGGAGTTGGACCACGAGGAAGCCGGCACCGCCGATCCGGATGTGCATGCCATGTACGGCTGTACCTTCATTGAGCCATGCATCGGCTTCAGTCCGCGTTCCGAAATCCCGTTCGACCTTGATCTTGAAATCCGGGCTGAGGATCTCACGGTAATAGCGCTTGAAGTCGTCCAGCTTGTTCATGTGCCGGACGTAGACGAGGCAGATCGCCGCGACCTGGAGGGCATTCCATTCTCGTGAGCCCTTCTCGTGACGCTGGGTCTCGTCATCCAGGACAGCGAGCACATCCTCCACATTGATCTCCGGCTCTTTGCTCACGGATACGTCCTTTCAAATGGGGCTCAAAACCAACAGTCCCGCAGGAGCCACGACGAGCGAGAAAGCCACTCCCCCGACGACGACCACGGTTCCCAAGGCGACCTCGGACTTGTGTTCCCGGAGCCAGTCCAACGCGGCAGTCATGTCAGGGAATCGCAGTTCCCGTTTCGTGCCCTGTTGCTCCAGTGCCTCCTGTTCCTTGATGCAGTTCATGAACGCTTCAAGGCATTGGCTCGTGCAGAGCCGGTGGTGGCTCTCTGAGTGCTTCTCCATGTCTTTCACTGTCGGCTTTCGTCTCCAGCACTTCTGGAAGCACTGCTTCTGCATCTCGCCGCAGTAGGCATCCGCCCCAGAGCCGCCTGTGCCAGGTCCTTCAGCCGTCCCGACGCCTCGCGCATCCTCGGAGACGACATAGGCCTTCCGTTCGGGACGTTGGGTGTGTCCACAAGCGGTAGCCAGCATCACCATGAGGACGAAGAAGGCCCCGGCATGAGAACCGGGACTCCCGTGCCGGACGCTGGGGCTCATGGGCGTCACTCCACTCCCGAACCCCAATCGTCTTCAAGCCGCGACGGGCCTCTGTCCCGCGCAGGTCAGTTCACCTGCGCGAGCGAACCATCGACTTCCGCGTCCTCGTTCTCCGGCGCGTCCTCCACCGCGTCAACGCCCTGCGGAATCCCGTCCACGTAGGTGACGACGTTGTTCGGCAGCGCGGCCACTCGCGGGCCCGGCGTCACCACGCCCGTGAGGTTCAGCGGATCCACTCCGGACAACTGGATGCGCACACCTGACGGAGGCGCACGCCGCACCGCTCGCGCCATGTCCACCGCTTCTGGCAGCGCGAACTGCTCACCCACGAAGCCCGACACGAAGCGCCCACCGCGCAGCTCGCCTCGCGCTTCCATACGCCGGTAGACGAACAGCAGCTCGCGCCACGTCGGCGCCAGCGACTCGCGCATCACCAGGTCGCGCCAGACGATGCCGTAGCGCTGGAGGAACAGCTTCGCCAGCGACTCCGTCACCTCTTCCTGTGACTTCGGCTCCGACGGAGCCAGCAGGCTCCAGCGGCCCGGCCCGCCCCGGTTGAGCAGCTTCTGCCGCTTGCGGTGCGCCGGGCTCTGCAGGATGCGCAGGTTCTGCACCGCGTCCGCCGTCACAAGCCCCTTCGCCACCAGCTCCCACAGCGCGTCCTCCACCTCCGCCGGCAGCCGCCGCGCCCGCGTCACCAGGTCCTGGAAGAAGCACGCGCCCCGCCGCTCCAGCACGCCCACCACGTCCTTCGCCGCCGCGCTCAGGTCCGGCGGCGTCCACACGCCCCCGTCCGCCAGCACCGCGTGCGGACGCGCCGCCGCGAGCATCCACTCCAGGTCCTCGCGCACCGTGAACGTCAACGGCGCGTTGCGCGTCGGTGAGGACCGCTTCGCCACCACCGGCTCCGGCGCCTCCACCGGCGCGCCCCTGCGCGGGCCCGCGGGCTTCGGCGGATCCTTCAGCGTCACCCGCCCCCATGCGACCTCGCCCGCGTAGCACGCGCGCTCCATCAGGTCCGGCGTGTAGCCCCGCATGCGCACGGGCAACAGGAAGCGCTCCCACGCGGAGGCCGGCGCTTCGTACCCCTGCAGCAGCCGCACCGCCTTGAGCAATCCCGTGGAGCCGCGCAGCGCGTCCACGTCCTCCAGGTGATGCCACCGGAAGAGGAAGCGCATGAAGTCCTGGGGACTCAGCGGCTCAATCTCGCGGCGCAGCCGCCCCACCGTCAGCCGGTGGATGCGCTGGAGCAATCGCCGGTCGCACCACTCCAGCACCGGGCTTCCGTCCGCGTCCCGAGGCACCGGCACGTCGTCCTGTGCGCGGAACTGGCCTCGCAGCACGCTGCCCTGGCTCTCCAGGTTGTGCAGCGCCAGGTTGATGTCGTCCGGATCCAACAGCGTCAGCCGCGCCAGCTCCGTCACCGTGGTGGGCCCCACCAGCTCCATCCGCCCACGCACCACCTGGAGCACCGCCGCGTCGCGCTCCACCGGCCGGTCGTACTCCAGCACCGGCAACACCGGCTGCGTCCGAGCGTCCGGGAAGAGCGCGCGCACCGCGTTGCCCCGCTCCGCCGACACCAGGAACCGCCCGCCCTGCCGCTCCAGCCAGGCCACGCGCCCCTGCTTGAAGAGCCCTGTCTCCAGGCCCCGCGGCACCTCCGACGCTCGCACCAGCACGAGTTGCAACAGCGCGTCGTGCAACTCGTCCTCGTCGCGCATCGGCTGCGCGGCGTCCTCCACCACCTGCCGGATGGCGTTCGCATCCAGCGCGCCGAACGCCGCCGCGTCCTCGGCCGGCATCGCGCGGCGCAGGGCCACGTTGCGCACGCGGCGCTCCTCGGCCGGCGCGTCGTCCAGGAAGGTGTAGGGCTGGCTGTTGATGAGCGCGTGCGCGAAGACGCTCGGCTCCGGGACGTCTCGCGCGACCAACTGGATGCGCCCGTCCTTCATGCGCCGGAGCACCTCGCGCAGCCCGTCGATGTCCATCGCCTCGCGCAGACAGTCGTCCATCGTCTGCTTCACCAGCGGATGGTCCGGCAGCTCCACGTCCCCGCCGCCGTGGTTGTCCTGGCAGCCCACCTGCGCGGGGAACACCGCCGCCAGCAGGTCCTCGCTGCGCGCGCGCTGGAGGTTCGGCGCCACGCGCTTGCCTCCCATCATCCGGTGCAGCGTCAGCGCTCGCGACGCCACCCACCGGAAACGCGTGCCGAAGATGGGTGCCTGGAGGATGGCCTGCACCAGCACCTCCTCCACGTTGTCCGGGTGCAGGAAGTCGAAGATGTCCGCCAGCGGGAACGAGTGCTGTTCCCCCAGGCTCAGGAGGATGCCGTCCTCCGTGGCCGCCGCCTGCAACTCGAAGTCGAACGAGCGGCAGAAGCGCTTGCGCAGCGCCATGCCCCACGCGCGGTTGATGCGGCTGCCGAACGGCGCGTGGATGATGAGCTGCATGCCGCCGGCCTCGTCGAAGAAGCGCTCGGCGACGATCTGCGTGTGGCTGGGCACCACGTCGCCCAGCATCTTCTTGCCCAGCCGCAGGTAGCCCAAGAGCGCGTCCACCGCGGGCGGCGGCACGCGCAGGAGCTTCTCCAGGAAGCCCGCGGGGTCATCGTGGCGCAGCAACTCCTCGCGCAGCCGGCCCACCTGGAGGCTCAGCTCGTCCGTGCGGCCCGGGGCCTCGCCGCGCCAGAAGGGCACGTTGGGCGGCGCCCCCTTCGCGTCCTCCACCATCACCGTGCTGCCCATGACGCGCTGGATGCGCCACGCGGTGCTGCCCAGCAGGAAGATGTCCCCCGGCGAGGACTCCACCGCGAAGTCCTCGTCCAGCGTGCCCACCACCTTGCCTTCCGGTTGCGCGGTGACGCTGAAGCTGAACGTGTCCGGAATGGCGCCGCCGTTGGTGAGCGCGGTGATGCGCACGCCCCGGCGCCCCTTGAGCCGCTGGTTCACCCGATCCCGGTGCAGGTGGATGCTGCCCCGGCCGCGGCGTTCGGAGACGCCTTCGGAGAGCATCTCCAGCACCTGCTGGTACTCCTCCCAGGTGAGGTCCTGGTACGGGTACGCGCGCTGGAAGATGCTGAAGAGGGCGCGCTCGTCCCATTCCTCGCACGCGCACGCGGCGACAATCTGTTGCGCCAGCACGTCCAGCGGCTTCTTGGGGATGCGGACC
Source organism: Corallococcus sp. AB045 (assembly GCF_003668895.1). Taxonomy (NCBI): domain Bacteria; kingdom Pseudomonadati; phylum Myxococcota; class Myxococcia; order Myxococcales; family Myxococcaceae; genus Corallococcus; species Corallococcus sp. AB045. The sequence goes on along the minus strand of NZ_RAWN01000010.1, from coordinate 31,648 downwards.
GCGTCCAGGTCACCCTCGCGCACGGCGTTGAGGAGCGCGACGCACTCCACCAACTCGTCGCGCGTCATCGCGAAGAGGACGCCCTTGGAGATGCCCGCCTTGTGGTGGCCCGCGCGGCCCACGCGCTGGAGCAGCACGGAGATGGCCTTGGTGGTGCCCAGCTGTACGACCAGGTCCACGTTGCCCACGTCGATGCCCAGCTCCAGCGACGCGGTGGCCACCATCACGCGCAGCTGACCGGCCTTGAGGCGCTCCTCGGCGGACAGGCGCATCTCGCGGGACATGCTGCCGTGGTGCGCGGCCACCCACTGCTGGCCCAGGCGTTCGCCCAGGTCGTGCGCCACGCGCTCGGACATCTTGCGCGTGTTGACGAAGATGAGCGTGGTGCGGTGCTCGCTGGAGAGTTGGATCAGCCGGTCATAGACCTGCCCCCACATCTCGTGGCTCGCGATGGAGGACAGCTCCGCGTCCGGAATTTCGACCTTGAGGTCCCACGGGCGCTGGTGGCCCACCTCCACGCGCTTGCACTCGGTGAGGGACGCGCCGGTGAGGAAGCCGGAGATGGCGTCCAGCGGCTTCTGCGTGGCGGACAGGCCCAAGAGCTGGGGCCGCACGTCGGTGAGGGCCTTGAGGCGCTCCATGGACAGCGCGAAGTGGCTGCCGCGCTTGTCGCGGGCGAGCGCGTGGATTTCGTCCACGATGACCGTGCGCACGTGGCGCAGGGTGGCGCGGGCACGCTCGGCGGTGAGGTAGAGGTAGAGGGACTCGGGCGTGGTGATGAGGATGTGCGGCGGGCGGCGCACCATCTGGGCGCGCTCGCCCGCGGGCGTGTCGCCGGTGCGCACCTGGACGCGCAGGTGCTGGGGTTCGTAGCCCTCCTCGCGCGCCAGGGTCATCAACTCCTCCAGCGGCTGGAGGAGGTTCTTCTGCACGTCGTTGCCCAGGGCTTTCAGGGGCGACACGTAGAGGACGCGCGTGTGGTCGGGCAGCGTGCTGTCGAGCGCCAGGCGGAACAGCGAGTCCAGCGCGGCGAGGAACGCGGTGAGCGTCTTGCCGCTGCCCGTGGGCGCGGCGATGAGCACGTCATGGCCGCCGTGGATGAGCGGCCAGCCTTCAATCTGCGGACGGGTGGGTTCGCCCAGGCGTGATGCGAACCAGCGCCGCACCACCGGGTGGAAGGCGGCGAGCGCCGGATGGGCCGCGGACTCCGACGAGAAGGCGAGGGCGATTTGAGGGGACATGGCGGGCTCCCAGAGGGCCAGCCTGAACACAGGTACAGCGCGTCGTCAACGGACGGGGGGTGCCGCCTCCTCGCTGACTGAACCTCCAGACGGGCATGTGCGTCGCGGTAACCTTCCGGGCGCGACGAACCGCTTTCCTTGAAGAGGCCCCACCATGCGGATGGGATTGCTGTTGCTGGTCGCCTGCTTCATGGGCTGCGCTTCTGTCCGCGCCCCAATGACGGAATGGGGTGCAGCAGAGGATGACTCACCTCCGGACGATGCTTGCGTCCTTTCACTCCAATGCGATGGCGACGTCTGCGGCCTCTACGCGTGTCATGCCCTCCCTACAGGCCGGGTGGTTCGCACCTTCAGCAATGCACCCGTGTTCGTCGCTCCAGGCGGCACCGCGCAGCGCAACTGGGGGAGTGCACAGCGGCTCCCAGGCGACTCCCTTCCCGTGATGCGGAGGTCCATAAGCGCATCCATCGCGAAGCGGACCGAGGTCCCTGGAACACGGAATGGCTGGCGTTTCGCGAGCGGACCCTGGGACGCGCCACCAAGCCCATGCACTTCGAGCAGGCCTCGCTGATGATCCAGCGATTCGACCTCTTCGGGCTTACGATGACCTACTGGCAAGGCGTCGACCTCGCCCCCATTCCCGAGCCGTGATGCCGATGCGCTTCTACCAACTCCAACGTCCGGCCCCTTCCACTCCGCGACACTGGAGCGGCAACCTCTCCGCCGAGCACATCTGGAGCCTGCCCGGGGTAGAGTGCCCCACCTGCCATGAGACCTGGAGCGGCCAGTTCACGCTTCCCAGCGTGAATCTGTCCTCGTTGCCCGAGCGCGACCTGCTGGTGGAACCGCGTGTCGAACCCCACGCGGAATACGCGCGCCTTGCGTCCCATGTGCAGCCGTTCCTCCCAGCCGATCTGTCCCCGGAACCCGGCATGCAATTCGGTCCGCTTCGAGGCACGGCGAGCGGAACCTTCGGCCCCTTGAGCGCACGCTACGGCTGGGAGGTACTGGTCACGCAGGAAGCCTTGCGGCACCTCCAGGCCGTGGGGATCCGGGGGCTCGTTCCCGTGCGCGCGGAGTTGCAGGGACCTGGCGAAGGGGGCGTGCTGTATGAGCTGGAGCTTCCCCTGCGCGGACTTCTGCACCGGGACGCAGTCCTGACAGGCCCCCAGTGCCCAACGTGCGGATGGTACGAGACGCGAATCTCGCCCGAGCCCTGGCTGGACGGAGATGAGCTCCCTCACGACGTGGACCTCTTCCGCCCCACGAACGGAGCGACGTTCACCTTCGTCAACGAACGCTTCGTCGAAGCAATCGAAGCCCTGGGCCCATCCGACGTGATGTTTCGCGAAACCGCTGTCGTGCCGGAATGCCGCACAGGCTCGGTCCACTGAGTTCAGCGCCGGACCGTACAAGCACGCAACGCCGCCCCTCATTCCGCGGAAAAGTGAGCCGCGCGCTCCAGCCCGAACCGAGGCACACTGAGCGCCTTGAAAAGGAGCTACACCATGAGCTGGGAAGAAGACCTGCAGGGCCGTGAGCCCCCGCCCTCCCTGGAGACGCTCATCGTCCCGCGCGTGCGCGACCTGGGCGACGGCTTCCATGTCCGGCGCGCCCTGCCCTCCGCGCGCCGCCGCATGGTCGGCCCCTTCATCTTCCTGGACCAGATGGGCCCCGCGGACTTCGACCCCGGCCGCGGCCTGGACGTGCGCCCCCATCCGCACATCGGACTGTCCACCGTCACCTATCTCTTCCAGGGCGAAATCCTCCACCGCGACTCGCTGGGCTTCGTGCAGCCCATCCGCCCCGGCGCCGTGAACTGGATGACCGCCGGCCAGGGCATCGCCCACTCCGAGCGCACCGGCCCGGAGACGCGCGCCGCCGGTGGCCGCCTCTTCGGCATCCAGGCCTGGCTCGCCCTCCCCAAGCAGCACGAGGAGACCGCCCCCGCCTTCGTCCACCACCCCGCGGACACGCTCCCCATCATCGACGGCGAGGGCATCCACCTGACCGTCATCGCGGGCCAGGTGCACGGCGGCAAGTCCCCCGTGCGCGCCCACTCCGACCTCTTCTACGCGGACGCGAAGATGGAGGCGGGCTCCCGCCTGAAGCTCTCCGCCGAATACGAGGAGCGCGGCCTCTACCTCGTGGAAGGCACCGTGGAGGTGGAGGGCACGCGCTTCCGGCCCGGCGAACTGCTCGTGTTCAAGCCGGGCAGTGAGATCATCCTCAAGGCGGAGTCCTCCGCGCGGATGATGCTCCTGGGCGGCGAGCCCATGGACGGCCCGCGCTACCTCTTCTGGAACTTCGTGTCGTCCTCCAAGGAGCGCCTGGAGGCCGCCAAGGCGGACTGGAAGGAGGGCCGCTTCGCGGCCGTGCCCACGGAGACGGAGTTCATCCCCCTGCCGCCGGATGATCCGCCGGCGCCCGTGCGCTACCCGTAGAGCCGGCGCACCGGCGCCAGCGTGCCCGCGGGCCGCTGCGACTTCGCCTGCGACCACGTCAGCCGGTACGTCGCCGCAGTCCCGTCGAAGGCGATGGGCTTCACCTCCGGGGAGCCCGCGCCCGACGCGCGCAGCGTCTCCGCCAGGAAGCCGCAGGCGAAGAAGGGGTTGTCCGCCAGCACGTCCTTCACCCACAGGGTGGCGTCCTGCTTGGACAACTCCTCCACCCGCACCTCGTTGAAGTTGTTGCCCGCGCGCAGGTTGTACGGCACGCGCTCCAGCGTCTTCTGCGGGCCCAGGTGCGTGACCAACTGCATGCTCGCCCGCCCCACGGACGTCTGCTGGAAGCCCTTCAGGTAGCGGGCGCCCAGCTCCAGGTAGGCCGACTCCAGCGGCTGGCCGGGGAAGACGTCCCGCGCGGCCACGTCCAGGAAGGCGCGCCACTGCTCCAGCGAGTAGTGGGGGCGCAGCGGCTCCGACAGGTTCAGGCCCGCGGCCTTCAGCTTCTGGCGTCCTTCACGTGTCAGGTAGGGCCCCAACGCACGCACGAAGAGGGCTTCCACGCTCTGGGCGAAGATTTGCTTTTCGGATGGGGCCATGCCCCCAGGGTGGGGGCGCCCCTGCGCATCCGGAAGGGTGGACGCCATGCATCCGTCCACGAGTCGTCAAACCCGTAGCTTTTTCAGCCTCGCGGCAGACGCACCGTGAAGGTCGTCCCCTGGGCCTCGGTGGAGGTCACCTGCACGGTGCCGTCGTGGGAGCGGACAATCTGGCCGGCGATGTAGAGCCCCAGGCCCAGCCCTCCGGCCGTGCCTCGCTCCCGGTCGCTGCGGCCGGCGCGGCGCCACGCGGCGAAGAGGTGCGGCAGCTGCTCCGCCGGAATGGGAGCGCCCAGGTTGTGCACCCGCAGCACGGCGTCCCCGTCCAGCCCCTCCGCGCTCACGCGCACGGGTGAATCCGGCGGGCTGAACTTGAGCGCGTTGGACACCAGGTTGCCCACCACCTGCTCCAGCCGGTCCGCGTCCCACGCGCCGCGCCCGTCACCCCGCACGTCCAGCAGCACCTCGCGCTGGGGCTGGCTGGCGCGCACTTCCTCCACCGCGCCGCGCACCACGTCGAACAGGTCGCAACGCGAGCGCACCACCGGCAGCCCCGCGCCCAGCCGCGCCCGCGCGAAGTCCAGCAGCTGGCGGATCATCCGATCCATGCGCACTGCGCTGGTGAGGATGCGCTCGGTGAAGACGCGCTGACGGTCGGACAGCTCACCCTGGCGCTGGAGCTGCTGCGCGGACATGGACAGCGCGTTGAGCGGATTGCGCAGGTCGTGGCCCAGGATGCCGATGAACTGCTCGCGGAAGTCCTCCGCGTTGCGCATCTCCGTGATGTCCTGGCCGGTGGCGATGACGGCCTCCACCGCGCCCGTGGGCCCGGTGGCCGGGGACATCGTGTACTCGAAGTGCCGCGGGCCCTGGTCCGAGGACAGGCTGACGCGGCCGCGCTGCACCTGGCCCGTGCGCCGCGCCGCGTCCAGCGCCTTCGCGTAGGGCTCCAGCTGCGGGTCCATCTCGCGAATCGCGTCCATGCTCCTGCCCGGCACGTGCACGTGGTGCGAGCCACGCGACGCGGCCACCGCCTGGTTGGCGTAGATGAGCGTCCCGTCGCCGTCATAGAGCGCGATGGGGTCCGCCGCCGCGGCCATGGCCAGCTCCAGGAGGCGGCGCTGCTGCTGCACCTGGTCGGAGAGGACGCGCACCTCTCGCTCCGCGCGGCGCAGGCGCAGGAGCGCGTGCACCTGGGCCACCAGCTCCTCCGGATCCACCGGCGCCACCAGGTACGCGTCCGCGCCGTGCTCCAGGCCCTGCGCCCGGTCCGCGGCGCCCACCGCCTGCGCGGACAGGTGCAACACCAGCGCGTTGCGCGTGCGCGGGGAGGCCTTCAGGCGCCGGCACACCTCCAGGCCGCTCATGTCCGGCAGGCGGACGTCCAGGATGACCAGGTCGGTGTGCTCGTCCGCGAGCGCCAGCGTCTCGCTGCCCGTGCCCGCCTCCAGCACCTGGAAGCCCGACAGGGACAGCACGCGCGACGTGACGTAACGGCTGGCCAGGTCGTCGTTGACGTTGAGGATGGTGGGCGAGGAAGGCATGCGGGCGGATGAAACCGTGGCCCTTCTTCGTAATGGCTGCCCCCGGGCGCGCCAAGTGTCGCACGTGGGAAAATGTCTTCTCTGACGGAACAGCCAGGGGAACGGGCGTCCGCGGCCGCTCGCTGGACGACAGGGTGACTCCCCCGCCAGCGCGTTTCGCGATAGGGATGACCCATGCGCCCTCCCTGCCGCCCGCTTCCCGCTGATGGCCGCTTCCTCCAGGCCGTGGGGCCCACGCCGCTCGTGCCCGTGCGGCTGGACCCGGAAGGTCCGACCATCTGGTGCAAACTGGAGTTCCTCAATCCCAGTGGGTCCACCAAGGATCGCATCGCCCGGTACATGCTGGAAAAGGCGTGGCGTCTCGGGGAGCTGAGCCCGGGCGGCGACGTGGTGGAGGCGTCCAGCGGCTCCACCAGCATCGCCATGGCGCTGGCGAGCGCGCAGATGGGCTGCCGCTTCACGGCGGTGATGCCGGAGGGAGTGACGGAGGAGCGGCTCATCGCCATCCGCGCCTACGGCGGCGAGGTGGAGCTGGTGCCGCGCTCGGAAGGCATCCGGGGCGCCATCGCGCGGGCGGAGGCGCTGGCGAAGGAGCGCGGAGGCTACGCGCCCCGCCAGTTCGAGAACCCGGACAACGCGGAGGCGCACCGCGTGTGGACGGGGCAGGAAATCCTGGCGCAGGTGCCGGGCGGGCTGGTGCACGGCGTGGTGAGCGGCGTGGGCACGGGCGGCACCATCGTGGGCCTGTTCCAGGCGTTCGCGGAGGCCGGCTGTCCGGTGACGCCCTTCGTGGCGCGGCCCATCGCCGGGCTGGGATGTGACATCGAGTGTTGCAGCTTCAGCGCGCGCGTGCCGGGCGTGGTGGACGGCCTGTCGCGGCTGTACCGCGAGGCGGACATGCCGGGCCGGGTGGAGCTGGACGTGTCGGACGACCTGGCCATGAGCACCGCGCGGGCGCTCATCCGCCGGGGCTTCCCGGTGGGCCCGTCCTCCGGCCTCAACTACGCGGCGGCGGTGGAGGCGGCGAAGCAGTTGGGCCCGCAGGCCCAGGTGGTGACGGTGTTCCCGGACCGCATGGAGCGCTACTTCTCCACGGAGCTCGTGCAGCCCCGGGCCGCGCCGAAGGCTGGCTGAGGTTTCACGTGCGCATGCGCACGCGCGTCTCGTGCACCGTGTCCGGAGGCGGCGCGGTGCGCTCGCGCTCCTGGGCGCGCATCAGGCGAAGGATGCTGGGCCCCAGGACGTCAATTTCCGTGGAGGCGTAGGCCTCCGTGCCGAAGCGGCGGATGGAGTCCGTCTGCTTCTCCAGGATGCGCACGTCCTGCCCGAAGATGTGCAGGCCCACCGGCAGCACGAAGGGCACCGCGGCCTTGAGCAGCCAGCGCGGCACGGGCAGCTTCACCGTCACCACCGCGTACACGAGCGTGTCCCAGTCACTCACGGGTGTCATGGCGGAGTTGACCAGGATGTGGCTCTTCTCCCCGATGCGGTACTCCACCTGCGCGATGGACGGCATCAGGAAGCGGTCGAAGTGCTGCACCACCCCACCGCCCGGCGCGAGCAGCCGCCCCACGAGCCCCTTGGGCGCGGGCTCGCCCAGGTACTCCGCCTCCACGCGGTCCGCGCTCCTGCGCACCACCACGTCGATTTCGTTCTTCTTCTCCGCGGTGCGGAACAGGCCGCCGTGGAGGAAGGCCGTGTGCGGCACGTCCAGCGTGTTCTCCAGCACCGCGTGCAGCGACCCGGGCGCGCGCAGCACCCGGCGCACGGTGGTGTAGTCCGCCGCGTCCAGCAGCGGGAAGCGGAAGGGCTCCGACGTGGGCTCCACGCCGGGCGTGGAGTAGACCCAGACGAAGCCGTCCTGCTCGCGCGTCGCGTAGGTCGCGGCGCAGCGGGAGCGGGCCTCGGGCTCGCCCACCAGGCCGGGGATGAGCCGGCACTGGCCTCCGGTGTCGAAGCGCCACCCGTGGTAGCCGCACTCCAACTGCCCGTCCTTCACGCGCCCCAGCGACAGGGGCACGTTGCGGTGCGGACAGCGGTCCATCAGGGCCCCGGGCTTGCCGCCTTCGCCCCGGAAGAGCACCAGGGGCGTGCCCTGCAGCGTGCGCGCGAGCGGCTTGTCCCCCAGCTCGCGCGACGTGCAGAGGATGAACCAGGAGTGCGGAAGCCGGACGACGGAGATGTGACTGGGGGGCGCACCTGGGGTGCGCCCCTCCTCGCGGGCGTTCATGCGCCCAGTCTAATGGGCCCGGGCCTCCGTGCACGCCCCCTTCAGGCGGGCAGGTCGGCGAAGCGTTGGGCGGCCTCCGGGTTGAGGGGCTGGGGCATCACCCCGCCGCTCATCCCCCGGCAGGACTCCTCACAGCGGCGGCACGCGTACGCGCAGGCAGCCATCAGCCCCTCGTTGCCCAGCTCCTCGCAGGCGGTCGCGCAGGCGGCGCACACCTCCGCGCAGGCGAAGCAGGTGCGCGAATGCAGGTCCGAGCCGCGCAGCATGAAGCGCGCGCTCGTCTCGCAGATGTCCGCGCAGTCCATCAGCAGCCGGAGGTGGCCGGGCTCGGCGAGCCTGCCTCCCCGCTTCAGGCAGTCCGCCAGGGTCTCCAGGCAGACGCGGTGACAGGCCGTGCAGTCGTCGATGCACTCCCGAATCGCGTCGTCGCCTCGCATCACTTCGGCGTTCGCCATGGTGGCTTCCTTTCGGGCCAGTGAGCTTCGGGCCTCACTCACGGTGGGCACGCGCGAGGACGCCACCATCGCGCCTCGCGCGGCCGGCTGGCCGGCTGCCTCCGGACCTAGAGCTTCAGTCGTCGCAACCGCAGGGCGTTGCCGATGACGGACACGGACGAGAGGCTCATCGCCGCGCTCGCGAACAGCGGGCTCAGGAGCAACCCGAGGACGGGGTACAGCAGGCCCGCCGCCAGCGGCACTCCCAGCAGGTTGTAGACGAAGGCGAAGAAGAGGTTCTGCCGGATGTTGCGCAGCACGGCCTGGCTCAGCCCGCGCGCCCGGGCGATGCCTCGCAGGTCGCCCTTCACCAGCGTCACGCCCGCGCTCTCCATCGCGATGTCCGTGCCCGTCCCCATGGCGATGCCCACGTCCGCCCGAGCCAGCGCCGGGGCGTCATTCACGCCGTCGCCCGCCATGGCCACCACGCGCCCCTGGGCTTGCAGCGCCTTCACCGCGTCGCCCTTCGCGTCCGGCTGCACGCCCGCTATCACCTCCGTGATGCCCAGCCTGCGCGCCACCGCGTGCGCCGTCGTCGGGCTGTCGCCGGTGAGCATCACCACGCGCAGGCCTTCGTCCCGCAGCCTCGCCAGGGCCTCCGGCGTGGACGGCTTCAGCGGATCCTCCACGCCCAGGAGCCCCGCCGCGCGGCCGTCCACCGACACCAGCACCACCGTCTGCCCCTCCTGGCGCAGCGCCTCCGCGCGCTCCGTCAGCGCCTCCACCTCCACGCCCAGGCTCCGCATCAGCGCCGCGTTGCCCAGCGCGACCTCGCGTCCTTCCACGCGGCCCCGGACGCCCTGCCCTGGCACGGACTGGAAGTCCTCCACGCCACCGGGGGACACGCCTCGCTCCTTCGCGCCCGCGACCACGGCGGCGGCCAGCGGGTGTTCGCTGCCGCGCTCCAGGCTGGCGGCCTGGCGCAGCAGCGCGGATGCGTCCACGACGCCCGGCGATGGCTCCACCGTCACGAGCCGCGGCTTGCCCTCCGTGAGCGTGCCCGTCTTGTCCACCACCAGCGTGTCCACCGCCGCCATCCGCTCCAGCGCCGCCGCGTCCCGGATGAGCACGCCCATGCGCGCGCCCTGTCCCGTCCCCACCATCACGGACATGGGCGTGGCCAGGCCCAGCGCGCACGGGCAGGCGATGATGAGCACCGCCACCGCGTTCACCAGCGCGTGCGCGAGCCTCGGCTCCGGGCCCCACACGCCCCAGACCACCGCCGTCACCACCGCCACCGCGATGACCGCGGGCACGAAGATGCCGGCCACCCGGTCCGCCAGCCGCTGGATGGGCGCGCGCGTGCGCTGCGCCTCGGCCACGCGCTGGACGATGCGCGACAGGAGCGTGTCCTGCCCCACCCTCTCCGCGCGCATCACGAGCGTGCCCGTGCCGTTCACCGTGCCGCCCGTCACCTTCGCGCCCGGCCCCTTCTCCACCGGCACGGGCTCTCCGGTGACGAGTGATTCATCCACCGAGCTCGCGCCCTCCAGCACCTCGCCGTCCACCGGCACCTTCTCACCAGGGCGCACGCGCAGGCGCCATCCGGCGTGCACCTGGGACAGCGGCGCGTCCTCCTCGTGGCCGTCGTCCGAGATGCGCCTCGCCGTGGCGGGGGCCAACGACAACAGGGCCCGCAGCGCGCCGGACGTCGCGTGGCGAGCGCGCAGCTCCAGCACCTGCCCCAGCGCCACCAGCGTGAGGATGATGGCGGCGGCCTCGTAGTACACGGGCACGGTGCCGCCGTGCCCCGTGCGCGCGCCTTCCGGCAACAGGTGCGGGAACAGCGTGACGCCCACGCTGAAGACGTACGCCGCGCCCGCGCCCAGCGCGATGAGCGTGAACATGTTCAGGTGCCGGTTCTTCACCGACGCCCAGCCCCGCTGGAAGAACGGCGCCCCCACCCACAGCACCACCGGCGTCGCCAGCGCGAACTGCGCCCACACGAGCGCCGAGGGCGACAGCCCGTGCCTCACCGGCAGCATGTCCGACATGCCCAGCAGCATCAGCGGCGCGCTCAGCACCAGGCCTACCCAGAACCTTCGCGTCATCGAACGCAGCTCCGGGTCCGGCGGCTCCTCCACCGTCACCGTGCGCGGCTCCAGCGCCATGCCGCACTTCGGGCAGGTGCCGGGCCCGTCGCTCACCACCTCCGGGTGCATGGGGCAGGTGTACTCGACGCGCGTCTGGAGCGCGGGCGGCGCCTCGGGCTCCAGCGCCATGCCGCACTTCGGGCAGGCCCCTGGCGCGTCCTGCCGCACCTCTGGATCCATGGGGCACACGTACACGGCGCCCGGCGTGGCGGGCGGTGGCGGCGTTTGGGGCTGGAGGAACCGCGCGGGGTCCTCCTGGAAGCGCTGGCGGCACTTCGGGTTGCAGAAGAACCAGGTGTGGCCTTCGTGCTCCCAGCTCCCACCCCGGGGCGCGCGAGGGTCCACCTCCATGCCGCACACAGGGTCGATGGCCGGCCCCTCCCCGCCCACGGGGGGCGGCCGGGGTGAAGGCGGGACAGGGGAATGCGAGTGGGGATGCGTCATGGGGATGCCTCCTTTCCCCGGGCCAACGCGGCACCCGGCGCGCTCTTACACATGCGTAACCCTCCCTCCCGAAGCCCGTGCCGCCCGCGCTCCGCCCACTGGGGGGCAGGGCGCCAGGCGGGCCCGGGGGTTTGTGCCCGGGGGGTCTTTTCCGGTAGGACGCGGCGTCGGAGGCCTGGAGTTCCGAGGGCTTGCGCGTCCGGCCGCGGTAGACCCGGCGCGAAACGGCCAGGAAAATCCGCTCGCTCCGTATGGTCATGGAAGCAAGGTCGGGGCCCGACCAGAGAGAGCATCGAATGCGACGCATGTGGGTGACCTGGGGGGCGGTGCTGGCCCTCCTCGCCGGCGGCTGTGATGCCATCGACCTGTCGGACATCACCCAGCGCGACGCGAAGACCCGGGTGCGCCCGGAGCCTCCTGGCGAGCACTGCGAGTTCGGCGGGGACGCGGTGGAGTCCGGCCTGGACCGGGACCGGGACGGGGAGCTGGACGACGCGGAGGTCACCGCCACCGACTACGTCTGCGACGCCGCCCTGCCCCAGGTCCTCACCCGCGCGCGGGCCGAGGCCCACGGAGCGAACTGCACGCTGGGGGGACAGGCGGTGCAGTCCGGCCTGGACCAGGACGGCAATGGGCAGCTCGACGACGCGGAGGTCTCCGCCACCGAGTATGTCTGCGCCACCTCGGTGGCCAACGTGCTCCTGCGCGTGCGGCTGGTGAGCCCGGGCGCGCGGTGCTCCCTGGGCGGACAGGTGTCGCACGCCGGCCATGACGCCAATGGCAACGGGCTGCTGGAGGACGAGGAGATTGCCCAGGAGGTGTACGCCTGCGACGAGCCAGCCCCCGTCGTGTTGCGCCTGCGCTCGCTGGCGGCCTTCACCGCACCGTGCGACGGCGACGACAGCGGCGGCACGGCCCTGGAGGCGGGCCCGGACCTGGACGGTGACAAGGCGCTCGCGATGTCCGAGGTCGAAGCCACCCACTACTTCTGTGGCCTGGAACTGACCGAGCTGAAGCTCCGCCACCAGACCGAGCCCGCGGGGCCGAACTGCTCACGCGGGGGCACGAGCGTGGAGGCGTTCCAGGACCTGGATCACGACGGCGAGCCGGACCACGACGGCGTCTCGGCGACCGTGTACGTGTGTCAGGCCACCCGCGTGCACGACGGGGACTTCGCGGTGACGAGCCCCGTGGACCTGGTCGCGCTCGAGGGTGTCACCCACCTGCGGGGCGAGCTGATCATCTCCGCGCCCACGCTCACCGACGCGTCCCTCCCCTCGCTGGCGGTCATCGAGAAGAGCCTCACCGTGCGGGGCAACGCCAGCCTGCGGCGGCTGTCCATGCCCGCCCTGCGCTTCGTGGGCGGCATTGTGGCGGTGAGCTCCAATGCCCGGCTGGACGCGCTCACGCTGGGCACGGCGCCGGACACCATGGTGCAGGTCGAGCGCAGCCTCCTGGTGGAGGACAACCCCATGCTCCCCACGCTGGAGGGACTGGCGGCGGTGCAGCCCGTGGACAGCATCTCCCTGCGCGCGAACAACGCGCTGGTGGATCCCGGCCTGCTTCCGTACGTCACCGTGCTCCGCGGGTCGCTCATCATCGAGAACCACCTCCGGATGGACCGGACGCCCTTCAGCCAGCTGACCCAGGTCCACGGGGAGGTGCGCATCACGAACAACGCCGCGCTGGGCGGCCCCTCCGGCCTGGAGCGCCTGACGGACGTGGGGGGCGCCCTGCAGCTGAGGGACAACCCGGTGATGGAGGTGCTCCACCCGCTGGCCCAGCTCGTCTCCGTGGGGGAGCTGCTCATCTCCGGCAACCCCCGGCTGACGGACACGACGGGGCTCGAGCGGCTCTCCTACGCGGGCCGCATCCACATCCAGGGCAACCAGGGGCTCTTGAGCGTGGGGGACATGCCCTCGCTGTCGTACGTGACCGGGGGCTTCTTCGTGAAGTACAACGAAAAGCTTCAGCGCGTGCACCACCTGCCTTCCCTGGGCAACGCGACCACGGTGTCCCTCGTGGGCAACACGGCGCTGACGTCCCTGGAGGGACTCCACCAGCTGACCCGGCTGAGCAACCTTGAGGTGCTGGGGAACGCCGCGCTGACGAACCTGGGCGACCTGGCGCGGCTGCGAGAGGTGGACTTCTTCAACCTCCAGGGCAACACGGCGCTCACGGACTTCGGCCTGACGGAGCTTGCGCGCGTGTCGCTGGCCTTCACCGCCGTGGACAACCCGAAGCTGCCCACGTGCCGGGCCACCGCGCTGGCGGCGAGCGTGTTCCAGGGCGACCCGCTGGGGGGCGTGAACATCGACAGGAACGACGACGCGGCGACCTGCCCCTGAGCAGGCGCCTCAGCGGCGCGGCTTGCAGGAGCAGTCCAGGCAGCCGTGCGCCGCGCACGCACCGCAACCGCGCTCCAGCGAACGCTTGAGCGCGAGCCGCGCACGGTGCAGCCGCACGCCCGCGTTGTTGGGGGTGATGCCCACCTCGCGCGCCACGTCCGGCACCGCCCGCCCCTCCAGGTCCACCTGGCGCACGAGCCGGGCGTACTCGGGCTTGAGCGTGGGCAGCAGGTCCGCGAGGCACGCGCACACCGCGCCCTTCAGCTCCAGGTCCACGGTGGCGGAGTCCGCGTCGCGCGCCTCCACCTCCAGCGCGCGTCCTTCCGCGGCCTGCCGGCGGTGATGGTCCACCAGCGCGTTGCGCAGCAGGCGGTAGAACCACGCCACCGCGCTCTCGCCGTCCTTCAGCGCCCCGCCCTTCTCCAGGGTGCGGGCGAAGGCCGTCTGGAAGAGGTCCTCCGCGACGGCCCGGCTTCCCACGCGCCGCTCCACGAAGGCGAGGAAGCGGCGCTGATGGGCCAGGAGCGCCGCCACCACGTCCTCGCGGTCCGGGGGCAGCCCTGCGTCTGGCCCTTCAGCCTCCATGCGACTCCTTCGTGACTACGGAGGGCCGTTGCCCTGGCGCAGCGAGTTCAGCTCCACCGCGGTGGCGTAGACCTGGGCCCAGGCGCGGTACTTGAAGCGGTCCAGCACGCCCTTCTGGTCGTTCGCGTAGTCGAACATGTCCTTGCGGAACAGCGCGTCGGCGGCCTTGCGCGCCTCGGGCTTCAGCGGCGTGCCCTTCTTCTCGAAGTAGCGCAGCAGGTCATAGCCGTAGTCGTGCGTCTTGGCCGCCTTGTCGAACTCCTTCACCGGGCCAATCTGGCCGGGGACGGAGGCGTAGCCGAGCGGGTCCTGCATGCGCTGGCCGTGGGGCGTCTGGATGCTGTACGGCTTGTAGCCCATCACCTTCTCGAAGTCCGCCGGGGGCGGGCGAGCACCGGTGAGGTATTCGTTCATCAGCTTGCCGTGGTCGCCCGCGGGCGCGCCGGAGATGGCGGCGGTGCGCTGGGTGGCGGCGGTGCCGGAGGAGAAGGAGTCCTTCACCACGTTGCGGGCCGCGGGGGCGGCCGGACGCGTGGCGGGGGCTTCCTTCGCCTGGGTCTGGGGCGTGAGAACGGGCTTGTTGCGGATTTGCATGGGGGGCCTGTGCGAGAAGTCTTCTCGATTTTTCGGAAACCGCCCATCCAAAGTTGCGGATCCGCACGCGAAGTCACGCAGAATGCGCTCAAAGCGCCGCAGGGCGCATTGGAGGACTGCATGGGAAGCGACGCGTACCTCGATGAAATCCAACAGTTGCGCGCCGACGACGCGCAGGGCGCCCTGAACCTCGTGGACCGGGCGAGGAAGCAGGCGGACCTCTCCATCGAGGAGCTCACCGGGCTGGCGCACGCGCTGGACGAGCGCAAGCAGCGGGTCGCCACGCTGACGCTCCTGGAAGAAGCCCTGCGCCGGGAGCCTACGGCGGCGGAGCCGGCCTACACGCTGGCCATGCTCTACCTGGAGCAGCAGCAGGACGCACGGGCAGTGGAGATCCTCAAGCCCGTCCTGGCCGCTCAGCCGGACCACGACAAGGCGAACCTGACCCTGGCCATGGCGCTGGCGAAGACGGAGCCCTCGCAGGCACGCGCGCACGCGGCCCGGGCCGCGAAGTCCCCGGACGAGGATGTCCGGGCGCAGGCGCAGGAGCTGGAAAAGGTCCTCGCGGAGCACGCGTCCCGCTAGGGGCCTTCAGTCGCCGCGCTTGAAGTCCTCCGTGCGCACGCCGTAGCGCTTGAGCAGGCGGTGCAGGCTCTCGCGCTCCATGCCCGCGCGCTCAGCCGCGTGGGTGACGTTGCCGGAGAACTCCTGCATGAGCGCGGTGAGGTAGTCGCGCGACACGGCATCGCGCACACGGTCCACCGCTTCACGGTAGGGCTGCTTCGCCAGGGCCTCCGCGGACGGAGCCACGGAAGGCGCGGGGGCACCGGACACCCCCAGCTCCGGGGGCAGATCCTCCGGGGTGATGCGCGGCCCGGTCGCCACCGCCGCCGCGCGCGCCACCGCGTTCTGGAGCTGGCGGACGTTGCCCGGCCACGGCGCGCCGGTGATCACCTGGAGCGCCTGGGGCGTGAAGCCCTCCAGCTCCGGCCGTTTCG
The DNA here is from genome assembly GCF_003668895.1 of Corallococcus sp. AB045. Classification (NCBI taxonomy): domain Bacteria; kingdom Pseudomonadati; phylum Myxococcota; class Myxococcia; order Myxococcales; family Myxococcaceae; genus Corallococcus; species Corallococcus sp. AB045. Next base: position 16,034 of record NZ_RAWN01000010.1, on the reverse strand, counting down.
CGGCCGTGAGGAAGTGCATGGCGAGCAGCGGGATGTCCTCGCGCCGCTCGCGCAGGGCCGGCATCCGCACCGTCACGCCGCCCAGCCGGTAGAACAGGTCCTCGCGGAAGCGGCCCTTCACCACCTCCTGAGCGAGGTCCCGGTGCGTCGCCGCCACTACACGCACGTCCACCGTCACCGGCGTGGTGGTGCCCACGCGGCGGATCTCCTTCTCCTGGAGCGCTCGGTTGAGCTTCACCTGCACGGGCAGCGGCAGGTCGCCCACTTCGTCCAGGAAGAGCGTGCCGCCGTGGGCCTCCTCGAAGAGGCCGGCCTTCGCGCCCGTCGCCCCGGTGAAGGCGCCCTTCGCGTGGCCGAAGAGCTCGCTCTCCACCAGCTCCGCCGGCAGCGCGCCGCAGTTCACCGCGACGAAGGTCTTGTCGCGGCGGGGGCTCTCGCGGTGCAGCGCGCGGGCGGCCAGCTCCTTGCCGGTGCCCGTCTCACCGGTGAGCACCACGGTAAGGTCGCGCGCCGCCACCTGCGCGAGCAGCGCGTGCGTCTTCTGCAACGCAGGGCTGGTGCCACGCAGGCCGTGGAAGTCCGGCATGCGCGCCACGCGGGCGGCGAGTCCCTGTGCGTCGCGACGCTGGCGCTGGCGCTCCAGGGCGCGGGCAACCACCAGGGCCACCTCGTCCGGGTCGAAGGGCTTGGACAGGTAGTCGTACGCGCCGTCCTTGATGGCCTCCACGGCCTTGGGGATGCTCGCGTAGGCGGTGACGAGGACGACCTCCGTCTCCGGCGCGCGCCGCTTCACTTCGCGCAGCACCGTGAAGCCGTCCGCGCCCGGCATCTGGATGTCCGTGACGACCACGTCGAACGTGCGCGCGGAGACCAGGGCCAGCGCCTGCACCCCGTCGGGCGCGGTCGTCACCGCGTACGCGTCCCCGAGGATGCGCGCGAACAGCTTGAGCATGTTCTCCTTGTCGTCCACGACGAGGACCGAGGGCTTCGCGCCGCTCATGCCGCCGCCTCCTGTTCACGCGACGGCACGGGCAGGGACAGCGTGAAGCGCGCGCCGCCCAGGGCCCCGGTGTCCACGTCGATGCGGCCGCCGTGCGCCTCCGCGATGGCCTGGCTCACCGCGAGCCCCAGCCCCGTGCCAGAGGGCTTCGTGGTGAAGAAGGGCTCGAACAGCCGCGCCCGCGCTTCCGGCGTCACCCCGGGCCCCGAGTCCGATACCGCCACGCGAGCGCTCCCGTCCGCGTCCACCGCGATGCGCACCTCCACCCTTCCCTCCTCGCCCGCGGCCTCCGCCGCGTTCTTCACCAGGTTGAGCAGCACCTGCCGCAGCCGGGGCGCCTGCGCCCACGCGGTGCCCTCGCCGTGCACGTCCACGGTCACGGTGCCCAGGCGCGTGGCCTCACGCAGGCGGGAGACGACCTCCTCGCACGCATCGCGCAGCGCCACCGGCTCCCGCGGCCCGCGGCCCGGACGCGCCAGGTCCAGCAGCCCCTCCACGATGTCCTGGCAGCGCACCGCCTCCTCCTCCACCACGCGCAGGTCCTCCGCGAGCGAGCCCTCCGCCCGCCGCTGCAACAGCCGCACGTACCCGAGGATGACACCCAGCGGGTTGTTGATTTCATGCGCCACGCCCGCCGCCAGCCGGCCAATGCCCGCCAGCTTCTCGTGCTGGACGAGCCGCGCCACCGCGTTGCCGATGTACACGCCCACCCCGGCCGCGAACAGCGTGGCCCCGCCCAACAGCAAGAGCGCCCAGCGGAAGCTGTCGCGCTCCACCGCGCCCACGTGCGACTCGAAGGCGTCCATGGACGCGTCCGAGTCCGCCGTCAGCGCGTCCACCCGCGCCTGGATGCGCGACACCCACTCCAGCGCCCGCCCATGCGCGGCCTCCACCGCGCCCGCGTCCTTCGCCATCACCGCGGGCAGCAGCGTGTCCCGGTAGAGCGTGTCCAGCGCGTCGCCCGACGCCTGGATGTCCGCCACCGCCGCTCGCTCGTCCGCGTCGCGCGCGTGCTCCGAAAGCCGCCGCGTCAGCGCCTCCACGCGGGCGCGGGCCTCGGTGTGGAAGCGCCGGTGGCTGTCGTTGCCCAGGATGATGGTGTGCGCCAGGTGCGCGTACTGGTCCCTCACCGCCGTGGCCAGCTCACGCGCCTCCCGTGCGCGGCCGCCCACCTCGCGCAGCGCACGCGTGCCCTCGTGGATGTCCGCCAGCCGGCCGAGCGCATAGCCCGACGCCGCCGCGAACAGCGCCACCAGCGCGCCGAACGCGAGCAACACCCTGCGGGTCGTGGTGCCGGAGACAGGTCCCATGGGAAGCCCTCTTATACGGCGCGCGCCCCTTTTCGCCCGCGCCCTCCGCATGTCCTCCCCAGGCGGTCCAGGCCGCATTCCCCTTGCGCCCCTCCCCTCCGGCCGAGCATGACTCGCCCGAGGCGGCGCGGGCCCATCCTTGGGGGACACCCGTTGCCAGGAGCCACTCATGGCGATGCGCTTCAAGAACCTGGATGGCAGCGGACCGCAGGCCTTCACCCGCGTCTTCAAGTGGGCCGTCACGGACAAGCTCGCGGGCAAGCGCCGCAGCGCGCCCGCGCGCGCGGTCGTGCCACACGTGGAGCCGGACCTGGCGGTGCTCGCCACCCCGCCCGCCCCGGGAGAGGGCGCCCGCCTGACGTGGCTGGGCCACGCGAGCTGGCTGGTGCAGCTGGATGGCGTGTCGCTGCTCATCGACCCGGTGCTGCGCGACTCCATCAACGTCATCATCCGCCGCAACGTGCCGCCCGGCGTGCCGGTGGAGAAGCTGCCGCGCATCGACGCGAGCCTGGTGTCCCACAACCACTACGACCACCTGGACCTGCCCACGCTCAAGCAGGTGGGCGCCCGCATCGTCACCGGCCTGGGCCACGCGCCGGTGTTCCAGGGCCAGGGCCTGCCCTTCCATGAGCTGGACTGGTGGGAGTCCACGCAGGTGGGGCCCGTGCGCGTGCACTACGTGCCGTCCCAGCACTGGAGCCGCCGCGGCCTGCACGACGCCAACCAGATGCTCTGGGGCGGCTTCGTGGTGGAGGGCTCGAGCGCGCGTGTCTACCACTCCGGCGACACCGCCTACTTCCAGGGCTTCAAGGAGATTGGCGCCAGGTTCCCCAAGCTGGACGCGGCGCTCCTGCCCATTGGCGCCTACGACCCCGCGTGGTTCATGCGGCTGCAGCACATGAACCCGGAGGAGGCGGTGCAGGCCTTCGAGGACCTGGGCGCGATGGCCTTCTTCGCCATGCACTGGGGCACGTTCAAGCTCACGGACGAGCCCTTGGACGAGCCGCCCGCCCGCCTGGACGCGGAGTGGCTGCGCCGGGGCTGGCCGCGCGACCGCGTGCACGTGCTGCCCGTGGGCGGTACACACACCGTGCGGCACGGTTGAGCGCTGGCGGGGCTTGTGGTCTCAAGCGGGCATGCTCCTGCCCACCCTCGCCGCCCTGGTCCTCACGCAGGCCCCACCCCCACTCACCACCGTCTCCGAGCAGAGCGGCTGGAAGCGCACCGGCCGCTACGCGGAAGCAGAGAGCCTCTGCCGCGCCTTCCCCAAGGCGTTCCCCGGCAAGGCCCGCTGCGACACGCTGGGCACCACGCCGGAGGGCCGCCCCATGGTGGCGCTCGTCGTCAGCCAGGACGGCACGCTCACCGCGGACGCGGCGCGCAAGAAGGGGCGGCCCGTCGTCTTCTTCCAGGGCGGCATCCACGCGGGTGAAATCGACGGCAAGGACGCGGGCTACTGGCTCTTGCGTGACGCGCTCCAGAACCGGGCGTCCGTGCCGGACCTGCTCAAGGGCGTCACCGCCGTCTTCGTCCCCGTCTTCAACGTGGACGGCCACGAGCGCTTCAACCCCAACCACCGCCCCAACCAGGTGGGCCCGGAGGAGATGGGCTTCCGCGTCACCGCCCAGAACCTCAACCTCAACCGCGACTACGTGAAGGCGGACGCGCCGGAGATGGTGCTGCTCTTGAAGTACCTCAACGCGTGGGACCCGCTCGTCTACGTGGACCTGCACGTCACCGACGGCGCGAAGTTCGAACCCGACGTGTCCGTGGGCCTGGAGCCCCAGAAGTCCGGCCCGCTCGCGCTGCGCGAGCTGGGCACGAAGCTGGTGGACGAGCTCTTCACCGGCCTCACCGCCCAGGGGCACCAGCCGCTGCGCTTCTACCCGTCCTTCATCGTGGACGACGACCCCACGAGCGGCTTCGCCTACGGCGTCCCCCCGCCGCGCTTCAGCCATGCCTTCTGGTCCGTCCACCACCGCTTCGGCGTGCTCGTGGAGACGCACTCCTGGAAGAACTACGCCGAGCGCGTGAAGGCCACCCGCGACGTGCTGGAGGGCCTCCTGAAGCTCGTGGCCCGCGACGGCGCCGCGCTCCAGGCCGCCGTGAAGACGGAGGACCAGAAGGCCGTGGCCGGTCAGGTGCGCGAAGTGGTGCTCGGCTGGAAGAACACGTCCAAGCGCGAGGCCATTGCGTTCAAGGGCTACGCCTATGAGCGCCTGCCGTCGGACATCTCCGGCCAGCCGTACATCCGCTACGACGACACGCAGCCCCAGACGTGGAAGGTGCCGTACCTGCCGGACGTGGAGCCCGCCCTCACCGCGAAGCTGCCCGAGGGCGGCTACCTGGTGTCCGCCGCGCACGCCGCGTGGGTCGCGCCGAAGCTGGCCGCGCACGGCATCGCGTTCCAGCGCCTCACCCGCGCGGTGCCCGCGGCGAAGGTGGAGTCGTTCCACTCGAAGGACTTCCAGTTCCAGGTGCGCACCAACGAAGGCCACCAGGGCCTCACCGCGAAGGGTGAGTGGAAGCCGGACACGCAGGACCTGCCCGTGGGGACGCTCTACGTGCCGGTGGCGCAGAAGAACGTGCAGTTGGTGGCGCACCTCTTCGAGCCCGCGGGGCCGGACTCGCTGCTCACGTGGGGCTTCTTCAACGCCCACTTCGAGCAGAAGGAGTACATCGAGGACTACGTGCTGGAGCCCTACGCCCGGGAGCTGCTGGCGAAGGACGCTGGCGTGAAGGCCGCGTTCCAGGAGCGCCTGAAGGACGCGGGCTTCGCCAAGGACCCGCGCGCCCGCCTGCGCTTCTTCGCCGAGCGCCACCCGACCTGGGACGAGCGCCTGGGCCTCTACCCCGTGTACCGCGCCGCCAGCGCGCCTCCGAATCTGGCCGCGAAGTAATCCTGGGGAAAGAAGAAGCCCCCGGCCCGCTTCCCCCCTGAGGGGGCGTCGCGGAGCGGGGGCTTCGGATTCAGCGCCGCGCTCCCGGTCCATGAGGCACCGGGAGCGCGTTTTCATTCCGGCCTAGCCGATGGGCTTCTCGCAGACGCATGAGCTGACGTTGCAGGTGAAGCCCGGCGCGCAGCCGCCGCAGTCCGACTTGCAGACGCAGGCGCACAGCTCCGCGTTGGCGCCGAAGGCGTTGCCGCAGTTGAGCGCGCCCGTGTCGCAGACGCAGCCGCAGGCGTTGTTGTCGAACTTGTAGCCCGCCGCGCAGGTCGCGGACTGCACGCAACTGCACGAGCAGGTGCCCGTGTTGCACGTCTCGAAGGTGCCGCACGTGCCGCCGCAGTCCTGGGCGCAGGTGAAGTCACACACCGCGCGGTCCGTGTTGCACACCTTTCCCGGGGGCGCCGTGTCACCGCAGTCCGCCGGGCACTCGCACTTGTCCGTGGTGCGGTTGCAGGCGAGCTTGCCCTTGCAGAAGTCCGGGTCGTTCGGGTCGTAGTACGTCGTGTCGGACGCGCACGGAGGCGGGTTGCCGTCCGCCTTGGCCGTGCGGTCGATCCAGTAGCGGTACGACAGCGCCGCCTGCGTCTTGCCGGACTCCTTCGGACGGCAGGCGCCGTAGAAGGACACGGTGCGGTTGATGCCGTCCACGTCGAAGCCGTTGGTGCGGCTGCGCGGCAGGTCCCCGATGCTCGGGCAGATGCCCGGATCCACCACCGCCTCCACCGCGACCTTCAGCGACGCGCCAATCGGCGGCTTGAGCGTGCGGTAACCCACCGACGCGATGACGCTGTCCACGATGGCGTTGATGGTGTTGGTGATGGAGGTGTTGTCCCGGATGCTGCCGGACACGCCGCCCGTGGCCTGGATGACCTCCAGGTGGCGCGGGTTCGTGTTGTCCTCACCCGAGTAGCACTGGCCGCCGTCCGGCGGGCAGATGATGCCGTGCACCTGGATGCGCTGGCCCGTGGGGTTGCTCGTGGTGCCGGCCGTGGTGCCGCTGTTGAGGAAGTACGCGGAGTAGTTGGCCACCGTGTCCGTGGACTGGTCCTTCACGTCCGTGAGGATGACCACCACCACCTTGGCGCCCGGACGGATCTTCGTCTCCGGGCCGCCCGTGGACGCGGCCATGTCGTTGATGGCCTTGCGAGCGGCCTCCAGCGGACGCTCGCTGCCGTCACCGCCCAGGGCCACCCAGCAGTTGGTGTTGGCCGTACAGGTGGTGTTGGGCAGCGGCGTGTACGTGGGGTTCTGGGTGGTGCCACCCTTCACCGCGCACACGTTGTTGTTGCACACCGCGTTCTGGGTCAGCCACGCCTTGAACTGGTCGATGTTGGTGGTGAAGGGGCGGATGACGTTGCGGTTGGCGCTGTTGCCCACCGTGTAGCTGGTGGTCACCATGGACACGCGCCAGTCCAGCGTCGCGTTGCCCAGCTTGTTGGCCACCGCCGTGCCCGCGTTCGCCAGCGACGTCTGCGACGACGCCATGGAACCGGAGTCGTCCACCACGAAGAGGAAGTCCACCACGGCCGTGTTGCCGGTGAAGACCTCGCACTGCACCGCGTCCGCGTCTCCGAACTGCGCCAGCGCGGAGCCGCCCGCCGTGTCCGCCGTGGTGAAGATGCTGCCCGCCTCGTTGTAGCGGGCCGCCGGCGTGATGGCGAGCACCACCACGACGCTCTGGTTGGAGCGGTGCACGTACTGCGCCTGGATCTTGAACGGGCCGTTGATGCCCGCCGTACCGCCGAGCGTCTCCGTGCTGTTGGGCACCAGCTGGCGCGCCAGCGAGTTGGTGAACGCCTTCAGCTCCGTCGTGCCGGCGAGCGCGTAGCGGGAGACCGCCGCGGGGAAGCCGTCCCAGGTGGTGAACGTCTGCGTGAACTCCACGTCCGCCGGAGACAGGAGCGCCGTGCCGGTGCGGATGCCCGACTCGTCCGTCGAAGGCGTGGAGGACGAGCCCACCTGGCCGCGCTTGTAGGCGATGAACGTCACCTGCTTCGTGTCGTCATAGCCCATCACGCCCACGGTCTGGCCGTTGGCCTTCAGGTTGAGGAGGTTGGCGGCCTTGAAGGTGTTGGGCAGCGCGAGCCGGATGTCCGCGCCGCTGTCCTCCTTGAAGGTCACCGTGCGCAGGTTCTGCACGCTGCACGCCTTGCCCGCGGGCGTGGTGCCCGCGCCGTCCTTGGGGTCCAGCGGGTTGAGCTCGCCGGGGTCCACCTTACCGTTCTGGTTGGAGTCCTCCGCGCCGTCGGGGATGCCGTCGCCGTCGGTGTCCGCCTTGTTGGGGTCCGTCTTCGTCGTCGGGTCCGCGTCGCCCACGTAGTTGCAGCCAGCGCTCGGGGGGGCCGCGGCCGTGGTCACGCCGCGCTCCACGCCGTCGAGCAGACCGTCACCGTCGGTGTCCGGGTTGGTGGGGTCCGTCTCGCCGGGGTCCACCTGGCCGTTGGAGTTGGGGTCCTCACCGAGGAAGCCGTTGCGGCCGGCGCCGTCCTGGAGCCCGTCGCAGTCGGTGTCGGTCAGGCGCGGGTCGGTCTCACCGGAGTCCACGCGGCCGTTCTTGTTCGTGTCCTCCACGCCGTCCGCCACGCCGTCGCCGTCCGTGTCGGCGTTGTTCGGATTGGTGCCGGTGGCGACCTCGACGGAGTCCGGGATGCCGTCGAAGTCCGCGTCGGGGACGGCCGCGTTGCAGTCCGCCTTGCGCGGATCCGTCTCGCCCGGATCCACCTTGCCGTTCTTGTTCACGTCCTCGGCGCCGTCCGAACAGGTGTCGCCGTCCGAGTCGGGCTTGAGCGGATCCGTGCCCGACTGCTTCTCCAGGCCGTCCGGCAGGCCGTCGCCGTCGGTGTCGCGCAGGCGGGGGTCGGTCTCGCCGGGGCTCACCGAGCCGTTCTTGTTCGCGTCCTCCACGCCGTCCGCGATGCCGTCACCGTCGGAGTCCGCCGTGTTGGGGTCCGTCTCCGTGAGGTCGCGCTTGCCGTTGCGGTTGGCGTCCTCCAGGCCGTCCGGCAGCCCGTCGTCGTCCGTGTCCGCCTTCACCGGCGAGGTGCGCGTGGTGGGGTCCTGGTCCGCGTAGAACGAGCACGCGGGGTTCACGCTGCTCGTGCGGCCCACCTCCACGCCGTCACGGATGCCGTCGCCGTCCGTGTCGCGCCGGCCGGGGTGCGTCTTCAGGCCGCCGGCGTAGACCGTGGAGAACTCCTCCTGGTCCGTCAGGCCGTCGCAGTCCGAGTCCTTCGTGGCGTTGTCCGGATCATACGGGTTGACGGGGACCTCACCGGGGTCGGGGTCCGGGTCGATGATGACGCCCGCGTCCTCGACATAGCCGGCGTCGAAGCCCGCGTCGGAGCCGGCGTCGGAGCCGGCGTCGTCGCCGCCGGGACCTCCGTCGTTGGTGGGGGTGGGATCATCAGGGCCGGGGTCCGGGTCACTGCCGCCGCAGCCCGCCATGAGCGTGGCGGCAAGCAGTGTGCCGGAGAAGAGTCGGATCCAATTGCGCATAACGGGTCAGCACTCCGGGAAGGGGGGACGGAGAATTGACTCAGCATAGAGGGATGCGCGCCTGATTCCGATGTAGGTGCGCCCTGGGACGGAGGTGGAATCACGATTCGTAAACTCGGCGTTCACCTCTGTCGCCTGTTTCCGGCTGCACTGTCTTTACGGAGGCCAGGCGGGCTCGGTTATCGTCCGCCCCGTGCCTGTGTTCGGTCTTGCGGCGGTATGGGGGGAAGCGGCTTCGCCTGAGATGGCGGCAGCCGTCGTGGAGGGCCTGGGCGCGCTTTTGCCGTCCGCGCAGTCGATGCAGCTCGTGGTGGCGTTTCGCGACGAGGCCGGCGCGCTGGAGGTGAAGGTGGAGGTGCCCGGTTATCCGCGCGCGGCGGTGGAGCGGCTGGGCGAGGAGGTTCGCAAGAGCGGCGGCACGTTCGTGGAGCTGTGGCGGCTGCCCAAGGCGGAGCGGGACGCGCTGCGCTCGCGCACGCTGTCGGGCGGCACGCCCTTCGCCGGCAATGAGCGCACGCAGGCCGCGCAGGAGCTGCGGCAGCACCTGGAGGCCCTGTCCGCGCGAGGTCCCCTGCCCGCCCCGTCCACGCCGAAGGCTCCGCCGCCATCCGAGGCACCGCCCGCGCCCCAGGCCGCTCCCACCGGAGGCGGGGTCGCGCCGGAGACCGGACCGTCCGAGGAGTCATCGCCGTCGGATCCGCCCGCGCCGTCCCCCGCGCCATCACCCGCACCCTCTGGTGATGAATCCCAGCGCCGCGCCCGGCGCTTCGCGGTGAAGCTGGAGATGGAGTTCCGCACGGAGCTGGACTTCGTGCGCGAGCACGCGCTGAACATCAGCAACGGAGGACTCTTCGTGCGCACGGCGCACCGCCCGCCGCAGGACAGCGTCGTCACCGTGGACGTGAAGCTGCCCAACGGCCAGCGGCTGCAGGGCGAGGCGCTGGTGGTGCACGTGGTGGACGAGCAGTACACCGGGGGCGTGGGGCTTGCCTTCCTGAGCGACGACGCCACCTTCTCGGCGACGCTGGACGGGTACCTGGCGAGCCTGGCCGGAGAGAAGGCGTGACGTTGGAGGAAGGCAAGACACCCGAGTGGCCGCGCGACCTGGGCCGCTTCCAGCTGCTGTCGCGGCTGGGGCGCGGCGGCAACGCGGAGGTGTTCCGCGCGCGGATGCTCCAGGGGCCGTATGCGGGGGAGGAGATGGCCCTCAAGCGCGTGCGACCGGAGCGCCTGCGGGACCCGGAGGCGCGCGAGCAGCTCCTGCACGAGGGGGAGCTGGCGCGGTGCCTGGACCATCCGCACATCGTGGGCTTCCGGGAGTACGGCGAGCTGGCGGACGGGCCCTACCTGGCGCTGGAGCTGGTGGACGGCACGGACCTGGGGCGCGTGCTGGCGCAGTGCCGGCGCCGGCGCATCGAATTGCCCATCGACATCTCCGTGATGATGGTGCGCCACGTGCTGGAGGCGCTGGCGTACGCGCACAAGGCCACCAACTCCAAGGGCCTGCCGCTGGCGCTGGTTCACTGCGATGTGTCTCCGCACAACGTGCTCTTGTCGCGCGGCGGAGAGGTGAAGCTGGCGGACTTCGGCGTGGCCCGCTCGCGCGCGGGCCTGGAGGTGGACCTGCGGCGGGTGGGCAAGCAGAACTACCGCTCACCGGAGCTCCTGGCGGGCGAGGTCTCCGTGGCGGTGGACCTGTGGGCGGCGGCGGTGCTGCTGTACGAGCTGCTGTCCCTGGAGTCGCCCTATGCAGAAGGGACGGCCGAGGAGGTGGAGGCCTCCATCCGGGGCCTGCGGTTGACGCCCGTGCGCATGGTGGCGCCGGAGGTGTCGGATCCGCTGGCGCTGGTGTTGGACCGGGCGCTCGCGCCGCACCCGTCGCAGCGCTTCTCCTCCGCGGAGCAGTTCGCGCGGGCGCTGGCGGCGCTGAGCGACGACCGCGTGGCGACGCCGCTGGCCGTGGCCGCGGTGGTGCGCGGCCTGATGGGCGCGGAGCCGGTGACGGGCTGAGCTACGCCACCTGCTGATCCGAGGGCACGACCATCCCCGCGTCGCCCTCGACGACGAGCTTGCTGCGGCCGCCGCCCTGCTTCACCACGCGCACCTGCACGCCGATGCGCTCGGCGAGCCCGCTCACGTGGGAGATGATGCCCACCTGGCGGCCGGTGGCCTGGAGCGCGTCGAGCGTGGCGAGCGCGACCTCCAGCGTCTCCGGGTCGAGCGTGCCGAAGCCCTCGTCGATGAAGAGGGTCTCCACCTGCGTCGTCTCCGACGACAGCGAGGCCAGGCCCAGCGCGAGCGCGAGCGACACGAGGAAGCTCTCGCCGCCGGAGAGGCTGGCCACGCTGCGGACCTCGTCGCCCATGTCGCCGTCCACCACCTGGAGGTCCAGGTCGTGGCCGGGCACGCGCTCCAGGCGGTAGCGGCGGGCCAGCTCGCGCAGGTGCGCGTTGGCGTGCAGCAGCAGCGCGTCCAGGGTGAGGCTCTGGGCGAAGACCTTGAACTTCTTTCCGTCGTGCGAACCGATGAGGTCGCCCAGCGTCTTCCACACCTCCGCGTCGGCGCGGCGAAGCTCCAGGGCCCGGGCCTCCGCGCCATGGCGAGCGCGGGCGGTGTCGTCGGTGTCCAGCTTCGCGCGCAGCAGGGCCTCGGCGCGGCTGCGCACCTCCACGTCGGTGCGCAGGCGTTCGCAGAGCTCCGCGACGTCCCCTTCCGCGAGAGAGGGAAGCCCGGAGGCCTCATGGCGGACGCGGCGCTCGCGGCGCTCCCCGAGGACGGCGCGGGCCTGGGCCACGGACTCGCGCAGGGTGTTGAGCGCGCGGGCCTCCGAGTCGCACCAGGCGGCGCCGCGCGACAGCAGGGCCTTGAGCTGCTCCAGGGTGGTGCCGTGACCGGCGAGGCGTTCCGCGAGGACGGCCTGGGCGCTGTCGAGCGCGCGGGCGGCCTCGGTGCGCAGGCGCACGGCGTCCTCGGCGCGGGCGGTGGCCACCTTCTCCGCCTGCTGGAGGGCTTCGGAGTCCTCGCGGGCGCGCTCGTAGGTGGACTGGGCGGCGTCGATGCGCGCCTGGACCTCCGCGCGCACCTCCTGCGTGGGGCGGCCCTGGAGCAGCCGGGCGCGCGCCCTGGACGCATCCAGGAAGGCCGCGTCCTTGAGGCCCGCGCGGTGGGCGGCGGTCTCCGCGTCCTCGTGCCGGGACTGGAAGCGGACTTCTTCACGGGCACGCAGGCCCTGTTGCTCCTCCAGGCGCTTGCGCGAGGTCTCCAGCTCCGCGAGCTTCTCGCGCCACTTCGTCACGCGCGCCAGGCACTGGCCCTGGAAGCGCGCGGGGTCCGCGGCGAGCTTGTCCTTCCAGGTGACCTCCTCGCTGGCGAACGGAGGGGACACCTCGGTGAGGGCGCGCTCGCGGGCATCGCGGGCGGTGTCCCGGCGAAGCAGTGCATCCCGGTGGGACTGGGACGCGCGGGACTGAGCGTCCTCGGCCTTGCGAAGGGCATCGGCCGCGCCTTCGCGCCGGGTGCGCCGGGTCTCCAGCAGGGCCCGGGCCTCGCGAGCGGCACTGGCGCGGGCTTCCGCGGAAGCCTCTTCGTCACGAAGGGTCGCGAGCCGCGCGCGCACGTCCTCCTGAGCGGAACGGATCCATGCCTGCGCGGTGGAGTCCTCAGCGTCCTCAGGGGGTGATGCAGCGGCACGGGCATCCTGTGCGGCGTGCTCCATCTGCCCGCGAGCGGCCGCCTTCGCATCCGCCGGACTTGAGCGCCCGGCTTCCGCGTTCGCAACGCGTGACGATGCCTTCGCATCCGCCAGTGTTGCCGTGTCCTCCCCCGGAAGCGCCACGCGGGCCCACCGCTCGCGAGCCGCGCGCCAGGCATCACGATGCACGGTGCGCTTGCGGGCCGCCGTGTCGCGCCGGGCTTCGGCCTGGGTCGCGGCCGTGTCCGCGGTCGCCTGCCGCACGCTCGCCGCGCTCTCCTGCTTCGCCGCGGCATCGCGCGCCGACTCCAGCTCCAGCACCCGGGCCGAGGCCTCCGCGACCAGCCCTTCCAGCGCGGAAGCCTCCCGGGCATACGGATGTTCGAGCGCGCCGCACAGTGGACACGGCTCACCTTCATGCAGCGCGGCCCGGTGCGAGGCCAACCCCTGCGTCGCCTCCGCGCGCGACTGCGCACGGCGCGCCTCGTGGAGCATCGCCTCCTGCGTCGCCCGCCGCGCCGCCGCGTCCTTCGCCTCCTCCGCCGCGCGCAAGGAGACCTCGCGGTGCGCCTTCACCTCCGCCGCCGCATCACCTTCCGCCGTGCCCTCCGCCCGAGCGCCTTCACCCGCGAGCGCCAGGGCCCCCAGCGCGTCCTGTCGCGACAGCAGCGCATCCCGGAGCGCCCGCCGCGCCGCGCCGCCATCCTCGCCCAGCGCGGCTTCCGCGTGCGTCGCCAGGGCCTGCGCCTGCGCTTCCGACTCGACCGCGCCCTGGTGCTCCTCGCGGCGAGCCTGGGCCTCGTTGCCCAGGCGGTCCGCGTCCTTCCCCAGCCGGTCCGCGTCCGCGCCCGCCGACTGTTCGTCCTTCAGCGCTCCCGCGAAGCGCTCCAGTTCGCGCTGCCAGCGGGGCCACTCCGTGGCCAGGGACTCCCAGCTCGCATGCGACGTGCGCCACGCTTCGGCCGCGTCCACCAGCACCTGGGCCTTCGCTTCCGCCGTCTGCACCAGCGCCAGCGCATCGCGAGCCGACGCTTCCGCGGCCTTCGCCTGCGTCGCCAGCTCCGCGGCCTCACGGGCCTCGCGCTCCGCCTCCGCGCGGCGCGTGTCCAGGGTCGCGGCCTCCTCCAGCGCCGGACGCACCGACGCCTCCGCCTCCAGCGCCGCCGCCCGCGCGGCCTCCGCCTGCATCCGCACCTGCCGCTGCGCCGCCGCCGCCGCGAGCGCCGCTTCCGCCTGCGAGGCCCGCTCCAGCTGCTCGGCCTCCGCCCTCACGCAGCCCTGCTCCGCGGCCTCCACCGCGGACACCACCGCGCGGAAGCCCTCCGCCGCGCGCACCGACTCCAGCAGCGCCTCGCGAGGCGCCGCCGCCTCCCGCTCCGACTCCGCCCGGGCCACCGCGCCTTCGGCCTGCTGCTCCTGCCCCACGAACTCCGCGCGCTGCGCGTACCAGGACCGGGCCGCTTCCGCCTCGCGCGACCGCGTCTCCTCGCGGACCCGCGCCGCCTCCTCCTCGCCCAGCTGGGCGCGCACGCCCTCGCGATCCGCGTCCGACATCAGCGCGATGGCCGCGAGCCCCAGCGACAGCCGCTTCAGCTCCTCCTGCTCCTTCGCGTTCTTCTCGTGCGCGGCGATGGACAGGCGGCTGTACACCTCCGTGCCCGTCATCCGCTCCAGCAGCTCCGCGCGCTCGTTCGCGTCCGCGCGCAGGAACGCCGCGAACTCCCCCTGCGCCAGCAGCGCCGAGCGCCGGAACTGATCAAACGACAGCCCCAGCCGCTCTTGGATCGCGTGGAGCACCTCGCCCTTGGTGCGGCCGAACAGCTGCCCCGAGGCCACGTCCGTCAGGCTCAGCTCCTGCGGCCGGAAGCGCCCTTCCGCGCGTTCGCGAGCACGCCACACATTCCACCGCGCCCGGTAGCGCCGCCCGTCCTTGCCCAGGAAGTCCACCTCCGCGTGGCCCTTGCCCGCCCCGCGCCGCAGCATGCCGCGCACGTCGTACGCGGACAGGCGCGCCTCCTCGTCCTCGTCCGCCCGGCCCACCAGCACCTTGCTGGGCCCGCCCAGCCGGGGCGTGCGGTCGAACAGCGCCAGGCACAGCGCATCCAGCAGCGTGCTCTTCCCCGCCCCCGTCGCGCCGGAGATGGCGAACAGCCCCAGCCGGTCCAGCGGCGCCCGGTCCAGCTCCAGCGCGAAGTCCCCCGCGAAGCTCGTGAGGTTGCTGCCGCGAATCGCGAGAATCTTCACGACGCGTCCTCCTGCACCTGCGTGAGCAGCGCGTGGAACGACTCCAGCAACCCCGGCGAGGGCGCCTCCTTGAAGTCCCGCGCATACCGGGCGAGGAACACGTCCTCCGGAGTGCGCTCTCGCAGCGACAACCCCGGCCGCACGTCCGCCAGCGCCCCGCCCGTGCCCGTGTAGAAGGGCGTCAGCTTCACCAGCCGCGCCGCCCGCCCTTCCAGCGCCTTCTCCACCTTGTGACGCAGCGCCGGCTCCGGCCGGGGCAGCGACACGCAGACCTCCAGGTACGGCCGCATCGACTCCGGAGCCTCCGCCTCGTACGCGGGCAGCGCCGCGAGCAGTTCCAGCACCTCCGACAGCGGCGCCGCGTCCCGCGCGGGCACCCGCATCATGTCCGTGGTGCGCGGCACCGACAGCGGGCGCACCTGCGTCAGCGCCCCGTCCTCCACGTCCAGCACCAGCACCTGATGCCGGTAGTGCGCCTCCGACAGCGACAGCGGCAGCGGAGAGCCGCTGTAGCGCACGCCCTCGCGGCCACCCACGCGCTGCGCCTTGTGCAGGTGCCCCAGCGCCGCGTACGCGACGTCCTCCGGGAACAGCTCCACCGGCAGCGCATGCTGGTTGCCGCCGAGAATCTTCCGCTCGCTCAGCTCCGACAGCTCCGAGCCCGTCATGTAGCAATGGCCCATGGCCACCAGCGCCTGCCCGGACCGGCGACGCCTGCGCGCCGCGTCCAGCACCTCCGCGTACACGGAGCGCACGCCCTCCACCAACCTGTCCCCTTCACTGTCCGGCACGGACGGCAGGTCCGAGGGCCGCAGGTACGGCACCGCCGCCACCCACGCGCCCACCTTCCCGCGCGCGTCGTGCACCGGCACCACCAGCCGCTCCATCTCCAGTCCACCCCGGTGGCGCGGCAGGCCGCCCACCACGCGCACACCCAGGGCGTGGAACAGCGGATCCGGCGCGTCCAGGCGAGCGGCGGAGTCGTGGTTGCCGCCCACCACCACCACGTCCAGCTTCGGCAGCGTGCGACGGGCGCGCGCGATGAAGTGGTACCAGGCCGCCTGCGCCTCCGCGCTGGGGTTGGCCGTGTCGAAGATGTCCCCGGCCACCAGGAGCGCATCCACCTCCTGGGACTCCAGCGTGTCCAACAGCCACGTCAGGAACGCGGCGTGCTCCACTTCGCGTGAGACGTCATACAGCGTGTGGCCCAGGTGCCAGTCCGACGTGTGCAGCAGGCGCATCCGGCGTTCACCCTCCCTCGTGGCCCGGTGGCGGGTGCGGGCCGGGCAGCCTCCCCCGGTCCCATCCCCGACTCCAAGCGGCGAGCCCCCGCTCCCTTACCC
>NZ_RAWN01000148.1:0-25189 GCF_003668895.1 Corallococcus sp. AB045 | reverse complement strand
CGGAGGGGTCACACCCGTTCCCATCCCGAACACGGAAGTTAAGCCCTCCAGAGCCGATGGTACTCCGCGGGAAACCGCGTGGGAGAGTAGGTCGCTGCCGGATTCTTTTTGAAAGCCCCTGACGCCGAAAGGCGCCAGGGGCTTTGTCTTTGCGGGCTTTCGCTCCGCTCGGCTTGCGCGTGGATCCGCGCTCGCCGGTGTTTGTCTTTGCGGCTCAGCCCAGCAGGCGCACCGCGAGAAAGACTGGCAGGGCCACGTAATAGAGCGCCCGGCAGGTCCACTCCGCGCCGATGCGTACGTTGCGTGCCCACCGTGGGCCCAGCCACGCGGCGCCGAAGCAAAGCGCTTCAGCGAAGGCCCTCCAGAAACAGCCAAACAACAGCAGGGCCAGGAACACTGGCAACCAGGTGCGCGCGAAGGACGTGACGTATGCCGTCCATCCGTACATCTGGAGCTCTCCGAACGGACCTCCGAAGGAGATGTACTGGTGCGCTCGGAAGAAGATGCCGGCGAGCACTCCGGGCACCAGGCCGTACTTCAGAGCCTGGTCGTACCATCGCCTGCGCCACTTCTCGCTCCGCGCTTGGGCGTACCTCACCCGCGGATCGTTTCGTGCCTCTCCCAGCGTCCCCATCGCCTCGAGCAGGGGCATGGGGGCCTGTACTTCCAGGCCGTAGTCGAATGCTCGCCCCGTGCGCAGCCGCAGAGTCAGGCCTGGGCCTGGAATGGGCAGACGCCACGGGCGGATGGATTCCAGTGCTTCGAAGGGAATCTCGAAGTGCGCTCCCCCTGACTGGGTGAGCACCAGGCCTTCCGGCCCGACCGTGACCGTGGCCCGCGTTCCCAGCTGCAGCAGGTGCAGCGCGATGAGCGGCAGCACTCCACCCACTGCGAGTCCCGTCGCCAATGGACCGGGTGCCAGCGTCTGGGTGCCCGCGAGCACGTCCTTGAACAGCAGCGCGGTGAAGAAGCAGAGCGTGCCCAGCACCGTTGAGTGCAGGAGCGCTCCCAGGGCGCGCAGACGGGGTGTGAAGGCGTGGACAGGGAAGGGGCCGGACGCGTCGACGGTCATGGGAGGGGCATGGCCGCGCGCGCATTGCCTCGATGCGCGCGGCTTCCGTAGCATACGCACCCCGGAGGCCCCTCAAAACATGCGTTCCCCGCAGCCTGGTCCTGAGCGTCGCACGGATTCCGATGGCGTGACGCGGGTGACGCCCTCGCGCGAGTCCCCAGGCGGTGTGGGCTCCTGGCTCATCGGTGGTGCCGTTGTCATCACCGGCCTGTGCGTGGCGCTTTGCCTCTGGTGGCTCTCCCGCCCTGTGCCTGTCGAGGACCTGCCCCCCATCGTGGTGGCCGAGCGTCCCGCTCCGGTGGCTCCCTCCCTGGAACCCGCGCGCCCTTCCGTGCGCCCTGCTGTCGCGCGTGTCGCCGCGCCCATGCCCGCGGAGGACCCTGCTCCCATGCCTGTCGATGACCCTCCGCCTCCTCCCGAGGGCAAGAGCGGGACGGCCCTGTACCAGCGCGGCACCAAGCCCCTGAAGCGGGGGCTCGTGGTGCCCGACGACTTCGAGCTGCCCCCTGGCTACATGCGCCACTACCAGGCGACGGATAATGGGCAGCCGCTCGCGGCCATCCTGATGTTCCATCCGGACTTCACGCCCAAGGATGCCAACGGGCAGCCCATCCCCATCCCCGAGAACCGTGTGGTGCCCGAGGAGCTGGCTCCCCCCGGCATGCCTCACCGGCTGCTGGAGATTCCTGTCGAGGACGAGGACTCGCAGTGACGTCCGTGAAGGGGTGGGCCGGGGCGCTCCTGGGCGTCGCGGCGACCACCGTGCTGTTCGCGGCGGTTGGACAGCTGCGACCCGGTTGGGTGTGGCTGGGCGTGGTGGCCATGGCGCCCTGGCTCGCGGCCTTGGACGGGGTTCGTTCCGCTCGCGGTGCCGTGGGGCTGGGCGTGCTGCTGTCGGTGACGTTCACCGCTGCGGTGTTTGGCTGGTTCCCGGGCGCCATCGCGGCGTACTCGCGTGCGCCGATGTGGCTGTGCTGGGGCGTGTTCCTGCTCATCGCGCCCGTGTTGGAGCTCCAGTTCATCACCGCAGCGTGGGTGCGGTGGTACGCGCGCCGGCGGGTGGCGGAGGTGCCGCGCCTGGCTTGGGTGCCTCCCGTGCTCACCGCGCTCGTGTATGTGGGCACCGAGTGGTTCACGCCCAAGCTGTTCGCCGAGACGCTGGGCCACGCCCTCTATGCTTCGGAGACGCTGCGCCAGGGCGCGGACGTGGCTGGTGCTCCGGGGCTCACGCTGGGCCTGCTGCTCATCAACGAGTGTGTCGTCTCGGTCGCGCAGGGGCTGGCCTCTCGGCGGGGCTTGCGGCTCAGGCCGGTGGTCCTCGCGGTCGCGCTGGCGGTGGTGGGGTGGGGCTACGGATGGGTGCGACTGGGGCAGGTGTGCTCGGTGGTGCACTCGGCTCCTTCGCTGGTGGTGGGCGCGGTGCAGGCGAACATCACCAACATCGAGAAGCTGGCCGCGGAGCAGGGCACCTACGAGGTCGTTCGCAACATCCTGGATACGCATTACGCGATGTCGGATGCGCTGTTGCGCTCGGGGCCGTTGGACCTGCTGGTGTGGCCGGAGACGGTGTATCCGACGACGTTCGGCACTCCGAAGAGCGAGGACGGCGGCGCGCTGGATGATGAGCTCCGCTCTTGGGTGGCGGAGCGTGGTGTCCCGCTGGTGTTCGGCACCTACGACCTGGACGGCGACCGCGAGTTCAACGCCGCCATGTTCCTGGGGCCCTCCGCGACGGGCGAGCTGGCGCAGGCCGCCTACCGGAAGACGATGCTGTTCCCGCTCACGGAGTGGGTTCCGGATGCGGTGGACACGCCTGCCCTGCGCGCGATGCTTCCGTGGACCGGTCGCTGGAAGCGTGGCCCGGGGCCACGGTTGGTGGACTTCCGGTTGAACGGCGGCCGTGTGCTCAAGGTCGCTCCGCTCATCTGCTACGAGGCCCTCTTTCCCAACTACGTCGCGGCGGAGGTGCGCCAGGGGGCGGACCTGATTCTCACGCTGTCGAATGACTCGTGGTTCTCCGGCACCCCTGCGCCCCGGCTGCACCTGATGCATGCGGCGTTTCGCAGCATCGAGACGCGCACGGCTCAGGTGCGGGTGACGAACTCAGGCATCTCCGCGTTCATCGACCCCGCGGGGACCTGGACCTCCGAGTTGGAGGACAACCAGCGCGCTGGCACCGTGATGCGTGTGCCGGCGGCGGATCGGTTGAGCTCGCTCGCGGGGGCCTGGGGGGACTGGTTGGGGCCCGTGACGCTTGTGCTGGCCGTGGTGCTGGGGGTGTGGATTCGCCGCTCTGTGTGACGCCGCGCTCAGGCGGCTTCGGCGTGTGGAGCGGGGAGCTGTGCGTCCGCCCTGGGCTTCTGGGCGATGACCTGGATCTCCCTGCGCATGTGCGTCAGCCGGCAGACCTGGACCCAGGCCCAGAGGAAGGCGAAGCGGGCGTACTCGTAGGGGGTTCGCAGGCCCTTCGCCAGCCTGCTCCGGAAGATGTCCTTGCCTGCCTTCACTGGCTGCATTCCGGCCCTGGCGCAGGCATCCGCGAGGTTGTGCTCGTAGAAGTAGACGTGGTGCTGCCAACCTCGCCGGTCCGGCCGGAAGGAGCGGCCCTTCCGGGGCATCACGATGATCTTGTAGTAGGCCGCGTCCGGCACGATGACGAAGGCCACGCCTCCTGGCCTCAATACGCGCTGGATTTCTCGCAGCCCGTCCATGGGCTGATCCACGTGCTCCAGCGTGTGCTTCAACGTGATGATGTCGAAGGACGCGTCCGGGAACGGCAGCTGTGTCAGCGAGCCGTATTCAGCGGTGTAGCCTCGTTCGCGGCAGAGGTTCACCGAGAACTGGGAGTAGTCCAGCCCCGTGGCCTTCAACCCTGCTCGCTGTGCTGCTTCCAGCACGTAGCCCGCGGAGCACCCCACATCCAGCAGGTCCTTCGCGTGCGGCGCGTACTCCAGGCACACCAGCACCTGCCGCAGGCACTTGCGCACCCGGTGGTCCCAGCGGCTCAGGTACTTCGCCCGGTTGTGCTTGAAGTACTTCTCCTCGTAGCCCTCGCCCAGTCCTGGCTTCTGCTCTCGCTTGTAGATGAGCCCACAACCCGTGCAACGGCCGTAGCTCAGCTCTTGGAACGCGACGACCGGTCGGGAACCGGTTTCATTGCAGACAGGACAAGCGGAGTAGAAGGGTGCGAGCATTTCGCACCGCACCATCGGGCTTCGCGTTCCGGAGTGTCAATCCCACCCGCCGGGCCCTTGGCTCAGTGCGCGGGGGCCCGCTTCGCCAGCCTCAGCGCTCCCAGGGCGAGCAGGGCGGCGATGGCGACACCCAGAGCCATGGGCCTCGCGGTGCCGTTGTGGCTTGCGCTCACCGTCGCGGAGGCTCCGGCTGCCAGCATGAACTGCAGCGCTCCCAGCACCGCCGACGCGATGCCTGCCTGCTTCGCGTGCTGCTCCATCGCCAGGGCTGTCGCGTTGGGGGTGATGGCTCCCAGGGTGGAGACGAACACGAACAGCGACAGCGCGATGCCCCACAGCCCTCCGAAGCCTGTCGATGCCACCGTCACCAGGACCACCCCCGCCAGCGCGGCGATGCGCACCGCCTGCTTCAACACCCGCTCCGGCGAGGAGCGCGCCAGCAGCCAGTGATTGAGCTGCGACACCGCCACCAGCCCCGCCGCGTTCGCTCCGAAGAACCAGCCGAAGTGCTCCGGCTTCACGCCGTGCAGGGTGATGAACACGAAGGGCGAACCGCCGATGTAC
Organism: Corallococcus sp. AB045; assembly: GCF_003668895.1. NCBI lineage: Bacteria > Pseudomonadati > Myxococcota > Myxococcia > Myxococcales > Myxococcaceae > Corallococcus > Corallococcus sp. AB045. Next base: position 20,359 of record NZ_RAWN01000148.1, on the reverse strand, counting down.
GCGAACATCCCTGCCTGCGCGAGCGCCGCCGCCAGAGCGGGCCCCAGGAAGTCTGGCGCCTTCGTGATGCTCCACATGGCTTGGAAGGGTTTGGACGGGGTAGCTCCGCTCCTCGGGGGCGCTGTCTCCGGCAGGATGGCGAATGCAGCTCCCAGCGCGATGAGCCCGATGACCGCGTGGCTTCCGAAGATGGCTCGCCAGCCCGCGGCTCGCAGCACCCAGCCGCCCAGCAGCGGGGCCAGGATGGGTGCCAGGCCCATCACCAAGACCAGGCGCGACATCATCCTCGCCGCCGCTGCTCCCGAGTGCAGGTCCCTTACGACGGCCCTCGAGGTCACCATGCCCACCGAGCCACCCAATGCCTGCACGAACCGGCACGCCGCCAATACATCCGCCGACGGCGCGGTCGCGCAGCCGATGGAGCCCAGCACGTAGAGCGCCAGGCCCACGTAGAGCGGCTTCGTGCGGCCGAAGCGGTCGCTCACCGGGCCGGCGAAGAGCTGCCCCACCGCGAGCCCCGCGAAGAACGCCGCCAGCGTGCGCTCCACCTCTCCCGCGGTTGCTCGCAGCGACTCGCCGATGGCGGGGAACGCCGGCAGGTACATGTCGATGGACAGCGGCCCGAAGCCGATGAGCGCCCCCAGGAGGATGATCAACCCTGCCCCCTCCGTGGAGCGGGACAGCTTGGGCGTGGCGGTCGTCATCTGGTGGTCCTCTTCCGGACTCTTGTCGGCGCTTCTTTCGGCGTCATCAGCACCCGGATGAGCTGGCGCAGGATGGCTTCGTCATCGCCGGGGGCGTAGGTGGAGCCGCCCACGTGGGCGTTGAAGCAGCGGGCCTCCAGTGCTCCACAGAGTGCTTCCGCCGCGACCCGGGGCTGGGCCAGGTCCACCCGTCCGGATCGCTTCGCCCGGGTGAGCCACTTCGTTAGCCCCTCCCTGAGCGCGACAGGGGGCGGTGTCTCCAGGTGCAGGGCCCTCGCGCCACCCAGCGCCGAGTAGTGCAGCACGAACAACCAGGGCACCAACTGGCGCAGGAAGTCCCGGTGGTGCAGAAGCGCTTCCAGGAGCTGGTCCTCGATGGACGCGGTGTCTTTCGGTCCTGGCTCCAGCAGCACCAGCGCGGTGGGCGGCACGGGGCGGAGGGCTCGCGACATCAGCGCCTCCTTGGTTCCCACCCGGTGCAACAGCGCCGCCTGCGAGATGCCCAGCCGCTTCGCGATGTCCTGCAGCGGCGCCGATGGACCCTGCGCCAGGAACACGGCTCGGGCCGCTTCATTGATTTGCAGGTCGGTGACGCGTGGGGGACGGGACATGGCGCGAAGGGTTAGTTACTGACTGGTAGGTAATAAATTCGCGCCAGTCGTGCAAGGGGCCCGTTTTTTGCGGGCCCCTCGCGTCGGCTTCCGAGGGAAATCAGATGCGGCCGGCCTTGAGCTCGCCCACCAGGTGGGCGCAGGCGCGGACGGTGAGCGCCATCATCGTCAGGGTGGGGTTCTGCGGGCCCTGCGAGGGGAAGCAGGAGCCGTCCGTGACGTAGAGGTTGGGCACGTCCCAGCTCTGGTTGAACGGGTTGAGCACGGACGTCTTCGAGTCCTTGCCCATGCGCGCGGTGCCCACCTCGTGGATGGCCATGCCCGGATCGGAGAGCTGCTTGTTGACCTTCTCCACCGTGCAGCCCGACTCCTCCAACATCTCCAGGCAGGAGGTGACCGCGTCCTCCGTCATCTTCAGGTCGTTGTCCGAGTGCCGGCACTCGATGTGCGCCGCCGGAATGCCCCAGCGGTCCTTCACCGTGGCGCTCAACGTGACGCGGTTCTCCGCGCGCGGGACCATCTCCCCGAAGGGCACCATGTGCATCTGGTCGTCGAAGGTGAAGACCTGCACGCCGTAGCCTCGCGCGAAGTCCGGGTGGCGCTCGGAGACGTTGCGGAACTGGGGGATGTACGCCCAGCCGTGCTCCTTCTGATGGAGGTGCGCGGGCAGGTTCATCCGCGCCTCGATGCCTCGCAGGTACATGTGGTCCATCAGGTGCTTGCCCACGAGCCCCGAGCTGTTCGCCAGACCGTCCGGGAACGCCCGGTTACGCGAGTGCAACAGCAACCGCGTGGATTCAATGGTGCCCGCGGCCACCACCACCACCTTCGCGCGCACCTCCTCGGAGGTGCCGGAGTTCGCGTCGATGAAGGACACCCCCGTCACCCGGCCCGTGTTCGGGTCGTGCAGGATGTGGCTGGCGATGGCGTGCGAGCGCAGCGTCATCCGCCCCGTCTTCAGCGCCGCCGGCAGTGTCACCGGCGCGTTCGCGGTCCGCCGGGCGACGACGTGGCGGTCGGGCCAGCGGGCCTTCACCTTCTCGCGCAGGCGGACCTCGCCGGGGGACAGCGGCGCGGGGCCCTCGAAGACGGAGTCCGGGAGCGTGTCCACGCCGTCCGAGTTGCCTCGCAGGCCCATCCACCGCTCCACGATTTCGTAGGACGGCGCCAGGTCCGAGTGCGACAGCGGCCAGTCCGGGCTCAACCCGTCCAGGCTGCCCGCGTGGAAGTTGAAGTCAGACAGCCGGTAGAACTGGCGGCCGTGAGCCTTCACGCTGGTTCGCCCGCCCACCTGCCGTGCGCGGATCCATGCGAACGGCGCGTCGGCCGGCGTGGTGTAGGGATTGTCCACGTCATCCACGAAGGCGTGCGGATGGAACGGCCACGCGAAGCTCGTGGCCTGGATGGACTGGCGCGACTTGCGGGATGCGTCCGATTCGATGCGGTAGCCCAGCTTCTGCTTCACGCGGTGCATCAGGTGGAGCGCCCGGTCCGCGTTCGCGCCGCGGCCCGCCTCCAACACCAGCACCTGGAGCCCGGCCTCCGTCAGCTGCTTGGCCGCCCATCCACCGCAGGCTCCCGAACCCACCACCACCGCGTCATAGACCGTCTTCGATGTCGTCATGCCTGCTCACCCGGACGGTCAGTCTGCCGCCGCTGCTAAAGTTCGCCTAAACTGTAAGCCAGGGACCTTTTGGTGCCTATAGGGTCTAGATGTCTGGCGGGGGCCAACACAAGCCTGGGGCGGCGACTTCCGCCCTGGAGTGCGGGTCGCTTGCTGTCGGAGAGGTGCGGGCATGGCTGGGTTGTTGAAGCGGATTCGGTGGGGGCGGGTGCTGGGCGTGTTGGTGTTGCCGTTGCTGCTGGTGGCGCTGGCGTTGGGCGGCCGCGCGGCGTGGCGCTCCGAGCAGTACTTCCACTATCCGAGGCCGGCCGCGGTGCTGCCCGCGGACTTCGGCTCCGCGCGCGAGGTGACGCTGCGCACGGACGATGGGGTGGAGCTTCGCGGCTGGTACGTGCCTTCGCGAAACAAGGCGGCGTGGGTGCTGGCACATGGCCTGTCGCAGACACGCATGGACCTGCTGCCGGAGGCCCGTGTGCTGCGCGATGCGGGCTATGGCGTGCTGCTGTTCGACTTGCGCGCGCATGGGCAGAGCGGGGGGGAGACGTCCACCTGGGGTGACAAGGAGCGCCAGGACGTGCGCGCGGCGCTTGCCTATGTGCGGGCCCAGCCGGAGGTGGATCCGGCTCGCGTGGGGGTGCTGGGGTTCTCCATCGGCTCCGCGGCGGTGGCGGAGGTGGCGGCGAAGGACCCGCAGGTCGCGGCGGTGGTGCTGCTGTCCCCGTTCAACACGCTGTGGCTGGCGGCGGCGTATGACTTCCGCCGCTTCGGTGTGGTGACACAGACGGGGGCGCTGGTGCCGTTCTGGCGGCGGGGGATTGCCTTGGATGAGGTGCGGACCATCGACGCGGTGGACCACATCAAGCCCCGGCCCCTGTTCATCGTCGCGGGGTCGGAGGAGTCCGGGCAGCCGCTGCTGGATGAGCTGTTCGCGCACGTCGCGCCGTATGCGCAGACGTGGCGCATCCCCGGCGCTTCGCATGGCAACTTCGCGGCGACCGCGCCCACGGAGTATCCGCGCCGGCTGCGGGAGTTCGCGGACTCGGCGTTGAAGCCCGTGGAGACTCCCTCGGTGGAGAAGCCCGTGGCTCCAGCCGTGGAGAAGAAGGCTCCGGCGAAGAAGCCTTCACGGCGGACGAAGGCGGGAGCCCGCTAGTTCCGCGCTACGCCTGGGCGGGCTTGGCGACTTCGAGCTTCGCGAGCTGATCCAGGTACATGCGGCCCTTCTCCGGGTCCGTCATGTAGATGAACGCCGCCATGCCCTTGAGCTGGTCGAGCGATTCGCCCTCGCGGCCCGGCTTGCCCTTCAGGCGGTTGTGGATGGCCGCGCGCAGGCGGCGCACCACGTCGCGGGGGACTCGGGCGGCGGGCGTGCCTTCCTTGGTCTCGTTGATCACGAGCCCCGTGACGCGCTGACGGCTGCCCCTGCGGGCGACCCGCGTCTTGTCCGGGTGGACCGTGAAGCCTTCCGCCTCCACCACGTCCTTCACCCGCGCGAGCAGCACCGCCACCGGTGCTCCCTGCGCGCGGCGGGCCTTGGGCGCCTTCGCCTTCGTCCAGGAGAAGGTCAGGTCGTCCGCGTAGCGCGTGTACGTGAAGCCCAGCTTGCGCGACAGCGCCGACAGCCGCTTGTCCAGGCGCAGGCACAGCGCGTTGGTGATGCCCGGTGAGGTGGGCGCGCCCTGTGGGAGGGCTCGCGGCCCCTTCGCCACGTGCAGCGTCTTGCCTCGGAAGGACATGCGCTCGCGCGGCGCTTCCGTGGACATCAGCGCCAGCAGCGTGGACGTGTTCTCTGGCAGGCCGCCCTTGCGCAGCAGGCCCTTCACCCGGCGCCAGTTCACCGAGGGGAAGAAGTCCTTCAGGTCCACCTTCACCAGCACGTCCGCGCCCCGGTGCGCCAGCGCGTTGGTGAGGATGGAGCGCCCCGCCACGAAGCCGTGCGCCGCGCCGTGCACCGGCAGCCGCTCCACGACGTTGGAGAGCACCCAGCGCTGAGCTTCCTTCAGCTCCGGCTTGGGCGACGTGATGGTGCGCTCGCCGCCCGTGCGCTTGGGGATGCTCCACGTCACGTAGTTGGAGCCCGTGTCCACGTCGCGGTGGAACGCGAAGCCGCGCAGCTTGGACACGCTCAGGCCCAGCGCCTTGGCCAGGTCCTCCGCGTTGTTCAGTGTGGGCAGGCCGTTCTGGCGCGCGCGCTCCTCGCGGTGCTCCAGGTCGAACTTGTCCGGCAGGCCGGCTTCGTTCCAGTGGATGCCCACGCCCAGGTGGTTCACGTGCGTGGCCTTCCACGCCTCGTGGGCCTGGCGCTCCATCGCGCGGCGCTCCACCGCTTCGGCCTTCTTCTTCTCCTTCCAGGCCGTCTTCTCCTTCTCCTTCAGCGAGGAGAAGTCCACCTCGTCCGCGAGCGCGCCCTTCGATACGAGCTGCGCCTGCACCCATTCATCGGTGCCGCCGGCCTCGGTGATGGCCTTCCAGCGCGTGATGAGGGCGTCGTGCGCGGCCTTCGCGGCCTCGCGCTTCGCGACGGTGTTGGGGGAGGCAGCGGGCGTGACTTCAGGAGCAGCCTGCGGCGGGGCGGCGGGGACGAACGACTCCAGCTTGGCGGTCATCGAGTTACCTTCGACGGGCGCGGCGGCTCAGGGAGGGGCGACGGAGACGAATTCGAGCGGTCGAGGGAGGCCAGGAAGGCACCACCAGCTCACCTGGGGCACGGTAGCCTCACCGGCTCTCCCCTCCCGAGCACTACCGTCGGGGTGGGAAAACGGCGGCTGCGTCGTTGGTTCCGCTTCCCGCCCCGACGGTAGTGCTCGGGAGGGAGAGAGCCAAGAACAGGCTACCTTGCGGAGAGTGTCCAGCATTTCAACCAGAACGGCGCAACGCCGTTCCTACGCTCGAGGCGTTAAGGCTGATGCGGTCCAGACCTCTCTCGACCACTCGCTATTCGGTTTTCGTCCGGCGCCACCATCCTTCCGGCCGCCCCGTCGGCGGCCGGGCCGTTGAGTGAGTGTTTACACCAGAGTCGAGGCCGCGTCGATGTAGCCGTCCGCGGTCAATTTCTCCAAACGGCTGAAGTACGCCGTCCGGGCTTCCGTGTCCGTGTCGAACCAGAGTCGCTGGTGGCGCGAATCGCCCAGTCGGGGACCCCACGTGAGGGCCACCACCTTGCCGTCCAGCGACACGCGATACACCTGCTCCAGTCCCGTGGCCGGGTCGCGGCGCACGTACGCGCGCGTCTCCGCGCGGATGAGCTTGCGGCCCTCCGGCGTCTGACGGAGCGCTTCTTCCTCGGCGCGGCGGCGGGCGTACGCCAGACGCAGCGCGAGCATGTGTTCGCAGGGGCCTTCGCGCAGACCGGAGCGGCGGAAGTGCGGGCAGCCGCAGCCCGCGTCCTTCACGCGGCCCTCCAGGTCCATGGTGAAGCTGGGGAAGAAGCTGCGCACCGCCTCGCGGTCCACGACTTCGCCCTGGATGCGCGTGCCTTCGCCGACCAGGTCGTGCACCTGCGTGAGCTTTACCTCGCCCGAGCCCGGGCCGCCGTCGCCGAGCAGGCGGTGGGCGCGCGCTTCACGCTCGTTGCCGTAGCGCAGCGCGGCCTCGTCCACCGGGGTGGGCATGAGCTCGCGCGGGCGGTAGGCGCCGCGGGACACGTCGAAGAGGACGCGGCCTCGCAGGCATTCGAGTTGGAGCGCGGCGCGCACCTGGTCCTTCGGTGCTCCCGCGTCCTTCGCCAGCACTTCGAAGGCGAGGGGACCGTCCTTGCGCAGGCGGTTGCGCAGCTGCTCCGCCAGACCTTCCGGCACGTCGCGCGGCATCAGCGCGTCGAAGGCGGCGGCGCTGGACCAGCCGCTCTCCGTCCAGCCGGTGAGCCCCAGCGTCAGCGTGGCCGCGCCCAGGTCGATGACCCAGAACACCGGCAGGCCCGGACCCAAGAGCTGCACGTGCACGCTCTTCGCGTGGGGCAACAGGCGCGCGAGCGCGGCGAGTCGCTGACGGCCGAAGGTGCGCACCACCGCGGGCGCGCTGCCCGTGTACACGCCGCCGTGGCACTCCAGCACCTGCTCCCAGGGCTCCAGCACCAGCCGGGGCGGAGCGCCGGGGACCAGTTCGAAGCGCAGCGCGCGGGGCGCCTTCTTGGAGCGGCGGGTGCGCAGCGCGAAGAGCAGGTTGTACAGGTCGATGGGCGCGATGGAGCAGGTGGTGGCCGGCAGCGTCGCGGCGGACTGCACCTGGAGGAAGCCTCGCAGCCACGCGTGCGGCACTTCCACCGTGCGCGGGGCTCGGGGCTCCGTGGCGGGGGCGGCCTTCGCGGTGGGGGCGACGTGGGCCTCCAGCACCACCGGGGCGTAGGCGCGCAGGCGGTCCAGCCGGGCGGGCAGGTCCTGCGGCACATCCAGGAACGTGGAACCGTGCGCGGCCTGTCGCTTGTCGAAGAGGCTGTTGTCGAAGGCGAGGCGCGCGTAGGCGCTCTCGTCGCGGGAGAAGACCTCCAGCGAGACCTGATCCGGATCCACCGTGAGGACAGGGTCCAGGACGGCGTCCTTCTTCTCCTCACCCTCCAGCGCGTTGTCGAGGAAGGCCTTCTGCGCTTCCCAGATTTGCGCGCTGGCGCGCTTGCCCTGCTTCATCAGGTACGCGAGGTACGCGGTGCGGTCGCGGCCCCGGTAGCGCAGGTCGCTGGAGAGCACCGCGAAGGCGGCGGCCAGCGCGTCGCGGAAGAGGGTGGGGTCCTTCACCTGTCCACTGACGCCCACGGTGCCTCGCGAGCCCTCCAGGGCCAGCTGCACGCGCGAGGCGTCCGGCGTGACGACCACGTCGCTCTGCGCGGAGTAGCTCAGCGCGACGGGATGACGTGCGGTTGCGGTGCTCACGACGGTTGACCTTCCTTCCGGGCGCGCTCAGCGGCCCGGCGTGCACGTTTGTGGGCGCGGTAGGCCGCCTTGCGCAGCTCCACCGACTGCGACTTGTCGAACGCCGCCGTCTTCAGCAGCGCCGCGGCTTCGTCTCCGCCCAGGCGTCCCAGCGCGGCCCAGCCATCCTGCCGAACCTCCGGCTTCGCGTCGGCGGCCACGGACTTGAGCGGCTCCAGGTCCTTCTTCGCCAGCAGCGCGGGGACCGCGAGCCGGCGGCCTTCGCTGGCCGTGAGCGCGGACGTGGCCACCTTCGCGCCCGTGGGGCCCAGGGCCACCGGGTCGAAGGGCTTCACCTCCAGCGCCCAGGCCGAGGACTGCTCCGGCACCAGCGTGGCGAGCACCGACGCGGCGGCGGCGCGCACGGCGGCGTCCGGGTCACCCAGCGCGGTGCGCAGGGCCTGCGCCTCGCTCGTGGCCTTCAGCCGTCCCAGCACGCGCGCCGCTTCCTGGCGCACGGCGGCGGGGGCCTGGGCCTCACCCTTGCGGAGGATTTCGGCGGACGTCGCGACCAGCTCCTTCGCGCCCAGCCGTGAACCCGCCCAGAGCAGGCGCTCCCAGGCGGCGGCCAGCGGCTCCTTCTTCGGAGGCTGCGCGGTGGTCCAGGCGGTGGCGGTGCGCCGTTCCGCGGCCACCAGCGCGCGGGTCAGCCCGGCCGTGTCCACGGCGCCTGCATCGCGTGCGTCACCCGTCCAGGTGCCCACGAGCCGCGCGGCCTCTTCGCGGGCCTCCGGCTTGTCGTGGCCGAACAGGGCGATGACCTCCGGCACGGGCATCGCGCCCCGGCGGGCAAGGCCGCGACGCAGACGGAGGCGCAGCTCCACGTTGTCCAGCGTGGCCAGGCGGGGCACGAGCAGCGCCGGGTCGCCTTCGCTCGCGAGGTAGGTGGCGGCGGGCTCGGAGATGTCCTCGTGCTCGCTCTGCACCGCGAGGAACTCCACCCGCGTGCGCTCCTTGGGGAAGAGGACATCCAGCGCCTTGCGCGCGGCGGCGCGGAGGTCGTCGTCCTCCTCGTTCAGCGCTGCGGCGAGGGCGGCTTCGGCGGCCGGGTCTCCGAACTTCCCGAGCTCCTCCGCCACCGTGCGGCGCACGTCGTCGTCCGTCTCGCCGTCGGCGAGCAGCGCCTCCAGCTTCACCCGGGCGCGCTCTCCACCGATGGCGCGCAGACCGCGCACGCCGGCTTCCTGGCGCTGGAAGGCGGCGCCGTCCGTGGCCGCGGCTTCTACCTTCTCCTCGATGCGGCGGCGGTCCTCGCCATCCGGCATCCGGTTCGCCAGACGGCCGAGTGCCTCGATGGCGGCGAAGACCATGTCCTCTTCGGCCGGGGCGTCCGGCGTGCCTCCGCCCGCGACCGTCTCCAGCTCGGAGAGGGCTCGCACGTCGCCCAGGGTGCCCAGGGCGAGCAGGGCCCGGCCTCGCTCGTGCGGCTCTCCGGCGCGCGCGTACAGCAGCAGGGGACGCAGGGCGCTGGCGCGGCGCTGGTGCGCGACGCCTTCCGCCGCGGGCAGCATCAGCTCGCGGGCTCCGGCGCGGAGGATCTCCTCCAGCGGCTCCACCGCCGCGCCCTCTTCCACCACGCGCTTCGAGTAGTGCTCCACGGCCGCCGCGCGCACCGTGACGTCGCGGTCGTTGAAGAGCTGGACGAGCAGCGCGTCCTGGCCCTCGCTCTTGCCGTGCTCCAGCTCGCGGGCGGCGGCCTTGCGGACCTCCGGGTCCTGGCTCTTCACCGCCACGCGCAGGAAGCGCACCGCGAGCGCCGCGTCGCGCTTCTTCAGCTCGCGCTCGTGCTCCTTCAGCTTCTCCTGCTCCGGCGGCCAGGTGAGCTGCATCGCCGCCGTCACGCAGGCGAGGCGCACGGACGGGGCCTCGTCCTCCACGCTCTGGCGCGCGAGCACGTCCAGCGCGTCCGCGCGGTGGGTGCGACCCAACGCGGCCACCAGCTTCGTGCGCTCCGGAATCTCCGTGGCCACCGTCAGGCGCGCGGCCAGCGCGGCCACGGCGGCGGAGGTCCCCAGTCGCGCCAGGGCCTCCTGTGCACGGCGGGCCACGGCCGACGTCTCCGAACGCAGGAAGGTGCCCAGCACCTCCACCGCCCGGTCGTCGCCCCGGAACGCGAGCAACTCCGCGGCGCGCAGCCGCAGGTCCTCGTGCTCGCTGCCCATCGCGCGGCCCAGGGCCTCCGTGACGCGCGGATCGTTGGCTCCCGCGAGCCGCTCAATCACGCCCACGCGCAGGTCCGCGTGCTCGCTGCCCAGCGCGGCCAGCAGCGGATCCAGGCTGCCCGGCGGGCTCAGCTTCTCCAGCAGCTCGAAGGCGGACTTGCGCACCTCCGGCAGCGGGGAGTTCAGCGCCGCGGCCACTCGCGGACGGGCCTTGTCACCGCGCTCCGCCAGCTCCTCCAGCGCGGCGCGCGCCACGTCCGGCGACAGCGAGGCCAGGGCCAGCGCCAGCGGCTCGTCGCTGCCGGCGGGGTACAGCTCCTTGAGGCCCGCGAGCGCGGCCCGGCGCACGAGTTGGTGCGGATCCTCCAGCGCGCGCAGCAGGGCAGCCACCGCGGCGGACGTGCCCGCGTAGCCTTCCTGCGTGAGCTTCACCACGCGGTCCACGGCGTCGCGGCGGACGCGGTGGCCTTCCTCGTCACCCGCGGTCACCTGCCGCAGCAGGCCCACGTAGGCTCCGAAGGCGAGGCGGCGCAGGTGATGACGCTCCGCCTGCGTCGCGTTCTGCGGCGTACCGGTGCCCGCGCCATCCGTCGGCTTCACCGCGGAGAAGAGGCGGCGCAGCCAGCTCTTGCCCGTGGCGGAGGCCGTGCCCTGCTTCTCCAGCGTGGAGGGCTGGATGACGTGCGCGGCGCCCTCGGCCGTCTCCGGCTTCCAGGGGGCCTGGAGCGAGCTGGGCCGCGCGACCTTCTGCGCCTCACGGAAGTAGTCCAGCGGCTTGTTGCGCAGCAGCAGCACCTGCGCCGCCGCGTAGCGCTGCTCCGGCTGACCGCTGGAGAGCGCCTCGGCGAGGCCAATCACGCGCTTCGCCCGCTCTTCCTCCGCGGGCCAGTCCTTCATGTCGCCGGCCTTCTCCGGACGCGGCGGCAGCAGCACCTCCACCAGGTGCGCGCGGTACGCCTCCGGCTCCGTGCGCAGCTCCAGCGCGCGGGCCGCGGCGTAGCGCACCTCCGGACGGCCGCTGGACAGCGCGCTCGTCAGCAGGTCCGGCGGTCCGCCCTCGCGGCTGGCGCGCAGGTCCCGCGCGAGCACGATGGCGAACACCATCTCCTGCACTTCGCGCGCGGAGTCCTCCAGACCGTGCAGCAGGCCGCCGTCGCCCTCGTGGCCCAGGGCCGCGAACGCGAGGATGGCGCCCAGCCGGATGGGCAGGTGCTCATGGCGCAGGTTTCCGGTGAGCACCGGCAGCGCGCGCACGTCACCCAGGCGGGCCAGACCGTCCGCCGCCCACGAACGCGCCGCCACCAGTGAGTGGCCCAGCGCATCCAGCAGCGCGCCCTCGTCGCCCCGGCGGCTGGCCGTGGCGAGACCGCGCGCGCCCTGCTCCTGGAGGTCCGACACCTCGTGGGGCAGGAGCGTGGTGGCGTAGAAGCCCAGCAGGCGCCGCGAGCCCAGCGTGGCCAGCGCGCGCGACGCGCGGACGCGCAGGGGGACGAGGATGGCGGGCGGGTACATCCGCTCCAGGTCCTTGTCCGTGATGAGCCCGCGCATGGGCTCGATGATGTCCTCCGCGCCGCGCGGGGCGAGCAGCTCCGAGGCCCGCACGCGCACCGGCAGCGCCGACGCCGCGATGCCCGCGAGCAGCGGCCCGTTCTCGTTCGGGATGAGCTTGTCCAGCGCTTCCAACGCAGCGAAGGCCACGTCCAGGTGCTCGTCCTGCACGCGCTTGAGGAGCGCGGAGCGCATGGCTTCCGCCGGGGCGTGCACGGAGGCCTTGGCGGCCTTCTCGCGCAGGGCCGGGTGCGTGGTGTTGAGCGCGGCCAGGTGCGGCTCCGCCTTCTCCTTGCCGGCCAGCTTCACCCACGCCTCGTAGGCGGCGGTGGCCACGCTCGCGTCGCGGTCCTCCACGGACTTCTTCAGCCGCTCCAGCGCCCAGTCGTCGGTGCCGCGCTGCGCGAGCACCTCCACGGCGCGGGTGCGCAGGTCCGGGAAGCGGCCCGCCAGCGCGCGGTCCAGCGCCTTCACCGGCTCCTTGTCGTTCCAGGCCCACAGCGTGCGGAAGGCCTCGCCGCGCACCTTGGCGGACTCGTCCTCCAGCGCGTCGCCCAGCAGCCCTTCCGCGCCCTCCGCCTTGGCGCCCAGCTTCACCAGCCGGTCCAGGCCGCGCACGCGCACGTCCTCGTGACCGGAGCGCAGCGCGGCCTCCGCGGCGGACAGCGGCGCGTCCGAGTCCAGCGCCACCACGGCCGCCAGCGCCGCGGCGCGCACGTCCCCGTCCGCGTCGTCCAGCATCCACACCAGCCGCTCGCGGGCGCGCGGATCCTGCAACGCCTGGAGCGCGGTGGCCGTCTCACGGCGGATGGCGGCGTCGTCCTCGCGCGACAGCTGGAGCAGCGCGCCCAGGGCGCGGCCGTCACCCAACTGCGCCAGCACGCGCGCGCCACGTACGGCCGTGTCAGGCATGCGGCACGCCATGGCGGCGAGCAGCGGCTCCAGGTCGGCTTCCGTCAGTGCGGTGCCGGCGGGCGTCTTGCCGAAGAGCTGCTCTCGCGAGGCGGCCAGCTCCGCGTCGGTGTTGAACTTCGCCTCCGCGTCTCCGGCCGCGCGCTTCGCCTGGAGGGTCAGCATGCGGGTCACTTCCCGCACCGTGCGCGCGAACTCCTCGTCCTTCGCCTCCAGCGTGGCGGCCAGCGGGCGGCGCTCCAGCACGCGCACCGCGAAGGCCACGCGGCGCACGTCCCGGTCCGCGTCGTCCAGCGCGCGCGCCACCAGCGGCTGCAGGCGCGGGTCGCCCAGCAGGCCCGCCACCGACGCGCGCAGCAGCACCTCCACCTTGAGGGCCGCGGGGCCTCGCTCAAAGGCGAGCTTCAGCGGCTCCGTGCTGCCCTTGGGCGACACGGTGGTGAGCGCGTCCAGCGCGGCGGTGCCCACCTCCGCGTTCGTGTCTGGCAGCTTGCTGGCGATGAGGCCCGGCACCAGCGGCGACGCGCTGCCCAGCTTCGACAGCAGGCGCAGACCCTGCACGCGCGTGTCCACGAAGCGCGAGTCCAGCGCCGTGCGGGGAGCCGCGAGCGGGGACTCCGTCTCCAGCTTCACCAGCGCGTCCAGCGCCGCGGCGCGCACCGTCTTGTCGTCGTCGTTGAGGCGCTCGCGCAGCTTCGGGCGCGCGGCGGTGCGGCCGTGGTTGCCCAGCTCCGTGGCCGCCAGCCGGCGCGCCACGATGTCCTTGTCCGAGGACAGCACGCCCAGGACGAAGTCCAGCGCCTCCGGCTCCAGGAGGGCCACCGCCTCCTTCACCGCGGCCTCGCGGCGGGGGAGGGCGGCCTTCAGCGCCTCGTTGAAGACGTCGAAGCCGTGGCCGAACGCCGTCGTCTCGTCCGTGGGCTTGCCGTCCGTGCCCAGCGTGATGCGCGTGACGCGGCGGTCCTCGCCGGCCACGAAGAGGTAGCCCAGCAGTTGCTTCGCCTGGCGCGGGTTCGCCGGGGGCGCGAAGGCCACCGCGTTCAGGGCCTTGCTGCCCAGCTCGAAGGTGCGCGGCTTGCGGCGCTCGTCCAGCCGCCAGACCTTCAGCTTGCCGTCGCTGCCCACGGACGCGATGCGCTCCGCCGGGTCCTGGCCCGCTTCCGCCGGCGGCGTGGGCGGGAACACCAGCCCCAGCACGGAGCCCGCGTGGCCGCTGTCCTTGTCGCCGCGGACCTCGAACTCCACCGCGCCGACCAGGTAGCCGATGCGCAGCTTGCCGTCGTCACCCGCGGAGACGAGCCGCCCGTCGCGCGGCGTGAAGGCCAGCGCCCGCACCGCGCCCTCGTGGCCCGGCATGTCCCGGCGCGCGCCCGTCGCCACCGTGAACGAGCGCACCACGCTGTCATCACCCGCGCAGGCCACGTACGTGTGCGTGGGGTCCACCGCCACCGCGCGCAGCGGCTGCGAGGACGCGCTCCACTCCTTCAGCTTCTTCGTGCTGTCCCAGTCCCACGCGCGCACGAAGCCGTCCGCGCCGGCCGTGTAGAGCACCTTGCCGTCGGGGCTCGCCGCCACCGCGGTGCAGCCTCCGGGATGCGCGTTGTGGAGCTGGAACTTCACGGTGCCGTCGGCGAGCGACCCGAAGCGCACGGTGCCGTCCGCGCCCGCCGCGGCGAACTGCTCGCCGGACAGCGCCACGCCCAGCACGTGCGCGGGCAGGGGGCTGGTCCACAGGACCTTGTTGGTCGCCGGGTCGTACGCGGTGAGGCGGCTGTCGGCGGCGGCGCGGGTGCCGCCCACGATGAGCAGGCGCGCATTGGCCGCCAGCGCACGGACCTTCTCGATGTTGCCGATGGAGAGGTTGGCCATGGTGTCGTTGTCCTAGATGCCGCCGAGCTGCACGCCCGGGTGTGCCGCACGCAGTTGCACCAGCGAGGCCAGGCAGCTCTGCCACTCGCCCTTCGCCACGGAGCCGGTGAACTCGCCCAGCACGGGCGCCACCACGCGGGCGAAGCTCTCGTCTTCCAGACCCAGGTCGCGCACCAGCTCCACCACGCGGCGCTTGGCCACGCTCGCGGACAGCCGGCGCTGCACGTCGCCTTCACGCGCTTCCTTCGCGCGCCCGGGCGGCAGGCCGAACATCATGCGCCGCAGGAACGTGCGCAGTGCCTCCACGTCGCTGAAGCGCGTGGTGCCACCCGCCTCGCGCTCGTCCTTGCCTCCGCCCGCCGGCTTCCAGCCCTCCGGCAGGTGCAGCGGACGGTGCTTCTCCCAGAGCAGGCGCACCGCGAACAGGCCCACCTCGCGGTCCGCGCTCTGCATCAGGCCGGACAGCCGCTCCGCGCCACCCAGCCGCGCGTAGTGCCGGCGGATGAGCTCCACGGCCACTTCGCGCGTGCTGCGTTTGGTGGACTCCGTGAGCGCGAACACCTTGCCCGCGTCCAGCTCTTCCGGCTGGAGCGTGTGGCGCGCGTCCGCGCCCGGCTCGCCCGCGTTGAGCAGGGCGTCATAGGCCAGGTTGCGGATCTCCTTCGCGTCCGAGTCCGCCAGCTCGTACACGCGCGTCTGGTAGCCCCACGCGCGCAGCTCCGAGCGGGCGATGGTCAGCGCGAAGCGGCGCACGTCGTCGCGCTCATCGAAGAGGGCCGGCCACAGCCGCTCCGCCGTGTACGCCTTGCGCGGCGCGCGGGGGCGCAGTTCGTAGGACTTGGACTCCGGCTGCTCCGGCCCGATGCCCGGGTGGTGGCAGCGCAGGTACATCTGCGCGAACGCACGCACCGGCGGCGGCTGCTTCGCGCCCAGCGCCAGGTCGAACAGGCGCTCCAGGCCCGCGTCCGCGTCGCCCGTGTCGCTGAAGTCCGCGGGCACCACGTTCGCCAGCAGGTAGCGGTGCGCGAAGTCGTGCAGCTGCGGGTCGGCCCGACGCGCCAGCGCCAGCAGCCAGGGCACCGTGAGCTGCCGCGCGGTGAAGAGCTTGCGGTTGCCCAGCAGCTCCAGCGCCGTGCCGCGGAACTTGCCGTTGAAGACGAGCGCCTTCACGCGCTCCACGTCCAGGCCCGGCAGGCTGTCCGCGCGGGTGAGCCACTGCGCCGCCTGACGGCCCAGGCGCGGGTGCGCCACCAGGTCCAGCAGCCACTCCGGCCCGATGTCCGCCGGCTTGTAGGTGGACAGGGCCTTCATCGCCAGGTCCTCCACGCCGCGCTGCCGCGACGAGCGCTTCGCCTCCGTCAGCGTCACCTTCCAGAAGTCCGCCGGCATCTCCCCGGCCGCGTACTTCCTGGCGACGTAGTTATTCGCCCAGTTGCGCTGCTCCGGCATGCCCCAGAGCAGCTCGCGCAGGAAGTCGTGAGTGAGCTCCGCGCGGTCGAAGGACTGCTCCAGCGACTTCGCCGCGAACGCCGCGGTGGGGGTGGACAAGAGCAGCCGGCCCAGCAGAGGCAGCCCCAGGTCGCGCGGCTTGTGCTTCTCCAGGGCGGCGGCGGCGAACTTCTGCACGTCGTCCTCGCCCTTCTCCACCAGGTCCGCCAGCCGGTCCGCGGCCAGATCCTGCGCGTGGCCGCGCGCGTACTCGATGGCGTAGGCGCGGGCCTTGTTGCTGGGGGAGAAGAGCAGCGCGAGCACCGCCTCATGCAGCCCGGCCGCGCGCAGCTTGCCCTGGTGGAAGTCCGGCGAGCCCTGGAGCGTCTCCACCAGGAAGTCGTGCGCGCTGCCCAGCGGACGGCGCGCCAGGCGGTCCAGCCACGCGGGCGTCACCTTGCGCAGCGCCTCCGGGAAGTCCTTGCGCAGGCCCTGGATGGCGAACTTCGCGGCGGGGTCCGACTGGCACGTGTCCAACAGGCGCATCAGCGCGTCCGGCGAGCGCTTCCACGCGTCCGGGTACATGCGCTGCTTCACCATGTCGTTGGGCGGCTGGATGGCGAAGCGCGACGCGGAGTAGCCCTTGCTGTTGTGCGCCCAGATGTGGTGCGCCACCCAGCACTGCGACCACGTCGTCTCCAGGTCGTAGTGCCGCAGCACCTCCACCGCGAACTGCGGGTAGAGCTCCGGCACGGCCGCGCCCAGGTGGCGCAGGAACCGCCACGCGCGGCGCTGGAGGTAGGTGAGGGTGCCGCCGCTGACTTCGCGGTGACGGCGACCGCCGCGCTCGGTGTCGAAGCGCCAGGCCAGCGCGCCGAACATCTCCGCGTCGTGGCGCGCCTCCGCCAGCTTGTAGATGCGCTTGAGGCCCGCCCACAGGCCGAACTTCAGCGGCGCTTCCTTCACCAGCGTGATGAGGGCGGCGCGCGCGGGCTCGGTGTTCTTCTCGTAGAGGGACACCAGCAGGTCCGCGAGCAGCAGGCGCGGCGGCAGCGGCACGTCCTTCTGCGCGAGGAAGCGCTGCCACGCCTCATGCGAGCCCTTGCGGCGGCCCGGCTTGTCGTCGCTCGCGCGCGCCTGCTCCAAGAGCTGCTTCAGCGCGTCGAAGGACAGCGCGCCCTGCGGCAGCGGCGTGTCCGACGTGCGGTCCGGCTGGTCGAGGAAGGCCAGCACGGACTCGGCCAGGTCTGGTGCCTCCGCCCTGGCCAGACGTTCGAGGTCTGCTGCGCTCAGCGCGTCACTCGGGGTCATACGCGGGGTTTAACACAGCTCCCCTGGACCGCGAGGCATGTCGGACCCGCCTCACCACGGAAGCGCGGGCACCTCCACCTCCTGCGTGTCGCCGGTGCCCACCGTCACGTCCTCGCGGAACGAGAGCCAGCGTCCCTCACGTTCTCGCAACACGAGAAGCGTGTAGGGCCCGGGAGGGAGGCGGGCCCAGACATCCCTGCGCGACAGCTCCGGAATGAGCGCCTGTTCTCGCAGCCACTGCACCTCCTTGGATGCGGCCGACTCCGAGGGGGCCGGGACTCGGCCGGGGATGAGGTAGGGCGTGCCCGACTGCCCGCGCTCGCCCCAGCGCAGCCTCAGCGTGGTGCCCTTCGTCGTCACCGGGAGGTCCAGCCGGGTGACGCGTTGCGGCTCGACGTGCACGAGGCGGGGAATGACGGTCAGGGGTGACATGCCCGCGAGCTTCACCAGGTAGTCGCCCGGGTCCAGGTCGCGGAACTGGGTCACGCCGTGGTGCGCCATGGCGATGAGCTGCGCTTCCGGGTCCGCCTTGGGGATGGCCGTCAATGGCGTGCTGACAGGCCGGCCCTGTTCGTCCCGCACCGAGACCTCCAGGCGGGTGGCGGAGGGGAGACGCAATTCGAGCGTGTCCTCGTTGGGGCCCACCCTGCGCTCGAGGGACGCGTGCGTCGCTTCCTGCACGGTGAGCACATAGGGCCGCGATTCCACGGCGGGCAGCTGGAAGGTGCCGTCCAGGCCGGTGATGACGTCCGCGAAGGATTCGGCGTGCTCCGCGTTGCGGACGTCTTCCGCCGGCAGCGCCAGGGAGACGGACACGCCGGCCAGCGGGGTTCCAGTGGCGTCGTCCACCACGCGGCCCTTGATGACGTGGCCCGTGTCCACGCGCACCGTGCCCAGGTCCACGTCGCGGCCTTCGGGGACGTCCACGTCGCGCTGGGTGAGGGCGTGGCCCGGTATCTCAAAGGTGAGGTGCTGGGGGCCGGGCTCGTCCACGAAGACGGTGAAGGCGCCCTTCGGGTCGCGCACCGTCTCTTCGTTCACGGTGAAGCGGGTGATGGGCGTGCCGTCCTTCCTCGCCAGCCGGCCGGTGATGCGGCCCTGGAAGGCCAGGGTGATACGCACCTCCATGTTCCCCGCGCGGGCGGTGATCTTGGGGCCCTCCCTCTCCTCCAGCCACCGCTGGATGCGGTCGTGGAACGGTTCGTCGGAATCATCTTCGCCCGGCCCGAAGTCGGGTTCGTCCTCGGCGTCGCGCTTTCCGGGCGGCTTGGGCAGCGCGTAGCCCGGCTTCACCGCCGTCAGCTCGTAGTCCCAGTCGCGCGCCAGCGGCTCCAGGACGAAGCGGCCGTCCGGGCCCGTCTTGGCGGAGAGGGGGGAGTACGAGCGGCCGTTGCTGGCCTCGTCCTCCTTCGCGGTGGCGTCCACGGTGACGTCCGCCAGGGGCCGGCCCTCCGCGTCCACGACGATGCCGCCCACGCGTCCGTCCAGGTCCAGGCGCAGCGCCAGCTCCACGGTCTCCGAGCCGCGCAGCACCACGCGGTCGGGCATGAGGCGCTCGTAGCCGCCCGCGGTGGTCCGCATCCACACGGTATAGGTGCCGGGAGGCAGGCCCTTGATGTCGAAGCGGCCGTCCTCGCCCGAGGTCGCCGCGAAGGTCATGCGTACGATGTCGATCTTGTCGTCGTCGTCTTCCGGGGCTTCGCGGGGCTCGTCGTCCTCGCGGGCGCCGGGCGAGGGCTCCGGCTCCTGCTTCACCAGGGAGACGTCCACCTCGTTGACGGGCGTGCCGCGCGAGTTCGTCACGGTGCCGCGCACGGTGGCGCCCGCGTCCAGGGTGAGCTTCAGGTCGGAGGTGGGGGCGCGGACCTGGAGCTTGCGCGGCAGGTAGCCGTCGGCCTCGACGGTGAGGGTGCCGGAGAGGGGCTGGTCCACCTTGATGGCGAAGTGGCCCTCCGCGTTGGAGGTGGCGTCGAAGGTCAGGGGTGCCTCGCGGGGCGGGTGCATCACGATGAGCGAGCGCGCGTACACGGGCGGAGGCGCGCCAGCCGGGCGCTTCCGGGCCGGTGGATGCAGCGACAGGGAGGCGTCCGCCACCGGCTGGCCCGCGGCGTCGGTGATGATTCCCTCCACGAGGAGCGCGGGGGAGAGGACGAAGTCCAGCGCGGGTCCGCCCGCGGCGACGGTGCGGACCGCGGTGAGGTCCAGCAGCCGGTCCGCCACCACCTGGAAGGTGTAGCCGCGGGCCTGGAGGGGGCCCAGGCGGATGCGGCCGTCCGCGTCGGTTCGGCCGAGCGGCTGGAAGAAGGGGGTGACGGCGTATTTGGCGATCTCACTCGGAAGGTTGGCGCTCACCTCCGCCTGGGCCACGGGTTTGCCGGCGGTGTCGCGCACGGTGGCTTCGACGAAGAAGGTCGTGCCCAGGCGCAGCGTCACCTGGACCTCGCGCGGGTCTTCCGGGAGCGTCACCGGTTCGCGCGCCAGGAGGCCGCCCTGCTCCGCCTCCAGGGTGTATTCGCCGGGGGACAGGCCGTCGAAGGTGAAGCGCCCCCGGGCGTCGGTGGTGGTGACGCGATCGCCGTCGACCTCCGTGACGGTGGCGCCTGCGACGGGCTGCTCGCCGTCCACCACCGTGCCCACGATGCGCCGGGGGGAGAAGAGCACCACGTCCTCGGGCAGGGGGCCCACGGCCACCTCCTGCATCCACGCGGTGATGCGTCCCTGTTGGGCGGCGAGGAGGCCATAGGTGTCCTCGGGCAGGGGGCCCAGGGAGAAGCGGCCGTCCGCGCCGGTCCGGGTGTCGAAGAATCGCGCCGTGCCTGTGTGCAGCAGGGTGACCTGGACGTTGGAGAGCGGGGCGCCGTCCTCGTCCACCACACGGCCGGTGAGCGGCTGGCTGACTTCGAGCTCCAGCGTCACGTCCTGCGTGCCGGAGGCGACATCCTCCAGGAGGCCCGCGCCCTGCGAGCCCAGGGCCCAGAGGGTGACCGTCCCCTGGGGCAGGCCCTCCAGGGTGAAGGTGCCGTCCTGGGCGGAGGTGGTGCGCGACAGGACGAAGGCACCGCCCCGGTGGGTCTCCACCAGCTCCTGGACCCAGAGGTTGGCGGTGGTGGAGGCGCATTCCTCCGAGGCCAGGGAGACGTCGGGCTGGTTCGTGTCACACGGCAGCTCCGTCAGGGTCTCTCCGGGCAGGGGGACGGAGGCGGAGACCTCGATGCCGGCGACGGGCCGCCCCTGGAGGTCGACGACGCGGCCCTGGACCTGGAGGGCGCCCTGGGGCGGTGGGGGC
>NZ_RAWN01000147.1:0-25243 GCF_003668895.1 Corallococcus sp. AB045 | reverse complement strand
GGACGACACGCCCCCCGCCCCCGCCGCCCAACCGGAAGGCACCGAGCTGGGCGCCACCGTGAAGGTCACCGGCAAGGGCGAGTTCCTGGTGAAGGCCGGCCAGTGGCGCTCCTGGGAGGGCACCCTGTCCACCGCCCTCAACGGTCCCGCGCAGCCCGCCGTGAACCTGCCCGCGGGCACCTACCAGGCCCGCATCACGCCCGTCGGCGCGCCGCAGGCTCCGGCGGCGCCCCAGGCTCAGGAGACGCCCGCGCCTACCGCGTCTCCGCCCGCGCCGTAGGGGCCGGGCCGTCCGAAGCGCGCACCATCCGCACCACGGCGTCCACCCACTCCGGGTGGGCGTTGAGGGACGGCACCAGCGTCAGCGACTCGCCGCCCGCCTCCACGAACTGCTCCTTCGCGCGGAGGCCAATCTCCTCCAGCGTCTCCAGGCAGTCCGCCACGAAGGCCGGGCACATCACCGCCAGCCGCTTCACGCCCTTCGCCGCCAGCTCCGGCAGCACCAGGTCCGTGTAGGGCTTCACCCACGGCGTGCGCCCCAGCCGCGACTGGAAGGACACCGTGTAGCCGCCCTCCGGCAGCGCCAGCCGCTGGGCCAGCATCCGCGCCGTCGCGAAGCACTGCGCGCGGTAGCAGTGCCGGTTCTCCGCCGTGATGGCGTCACAGCACCCCGCGGACGACAGGCAGTGCTGTCCCGTCGGGTCGCTCTTGCGCATGTGGCGCTCCGGCAGCCCGTGGAAGCTGAACAGCACGTGGTCCGCGCGCGTGTCCGAAATCACCGGCCGGGCCACCGCCGCGAACGCGTCCAGGAAGCCCGCGTCGTCCCAGAACGCCGGCACCGCGCGCACGTTGGGGACGTCCCAGCCCTCCGCCAGCACCTCATAGGTGCGCGCCAGCGACGACGCGGAGGACGACGCCGCCTCGTGCGGGTACAGCGGCAGCACCGTGAACTCCGACACGCCCTTCGCCTTCAGCCGCGCGATGGCGTCCGGCAGCGACGGGTTGCCGTAGCGCATGGCCAGCTCCACCTCGTAGTCGGCTCCCAGTTGCTCCCGCACCCGCGCCTCCAGCGCGCGGCTGTACACGAGCAGCGGCGAGCCCTCCTTCATCCACACCTTGCGGTACGCCTCCGCGCTCTTCGCGGGGCGGAACGGGAGGATGAAGAGGTTCAGGAGGAACCAGCGCCCCACCGGGTGGATGTCGATGACGCGCGGGTCGTTGAGGAACTCGCGCAGGTAGCGGCGCACCGGCCCGGATTCAGGCGCGTCCGGCGTCCCCAGGTTGACGAGCAGCAGTCCCCGCTTCGTGGTCGGCACGGCCATGCGCGAAGTCCCTCGGGAGTCTTTTCAGTGCAGCGCGTGCGGCAGCGTGAGCGCGAACTCGGCGATGCGCGCCTCGAAGCGCGTGCCGTCCGGACGCTCCATCTCGTAGCCGCCGCGCATGGTGCCGAAGGGCGTCTTCAGCATCGCCCAGCTCGTGTACTCGAACCGCTCGCCCGGCTTGAGGTGCGGCTGACGGCCGACCACGCCCTCGCCCTTCACCTCGTCCACGTGCCCCTGGGCGTCGGTGATGATCCAGTGCCGGGACCGCAGCTGCGCGGGGACGGTGCCTTCGTTGAAGAGCACCACCTTGTACATGAAGGCGAACTGCCCGGACTCAGGGGTGCTGCGCTCCGGCCAGAAGGTCGGCTCCACGGTGACGCGGATGCCGTCGGTGGTGGCGGTGGACATGGCGGAAGACTTGGCAGTGACTCCCGCCCGATGCAAGGGAAACGCAGGGGCCGGCCTCCCAAGGCCCGGAGCCCGGCGCCCCCTGTCAGCCGCGCTCCTGCTCCCGGGCTGGCGCGTCCTGGGCCTTGTCCGCGTCCGCCACCGGGGTGGACCCCGTCGCCTCCGGAGGCTTGGGGAACACCAGCGACGCCACGATGGCCACCAGGAGGCAGGCGGCAATCACCGCCAGCGAGATGCCGATGGGAATCTTGTACCAGTGCTCGATGAGCATCTTCACGCCCACGAAGGCCAGGATGACGCCCAGCGCGACCTTCAGCAGGTGGAACTTCTCCATCAGGCTGGAGACGACGAAGAACAGCGAGCGCAGGCCCAGGATGGCGCAGACGTTGGACGTGTAGATGATGAACGGGTCCTTGCTGATGCCCAGCACCGCCGGGATGGAGTCCATGGCGAAGAGCAGGTCCGTGGCCTCCACCACCATCAGCACGATGAACAGCGGCGTCACCTTGCGCCGGCCGTCCTCGTGGACGAAGAAGCGGCTGCCGTCGCCCTGACGCGCCACCGGCAGCATGCGCCGGGACATCCTCACGATGAAGCCCGCCTCCGGGTCCACGTCCTCGTCCTCCTTGGCCCAGAGCATCTTGGAGGCCGTGTAGACGAGGAACGCGCCGAACAGGAAGATGAGCCACTCGAAGCGGGCCACCAGCGCCGTGCCCGCGACGATGAGCAGCGCGCGCATCACGAACGCGCCCAGGATGCCCCAGAAGAGCACCCGGTGCTGGTGCTGCGGCGGCACCCGGAAGTAGCCGAACACCATCAGGAAGACGAAGAGGTTGTCGACCGACAGCGCGTACTCCACGACGTACGCCGTCAGCCACTCCAGCGCCGGCCCCTTGCCGCCGTAGTGAAAGACGCCTCCGCAGAACGCGAGGCTGATGCTCACCCACACCAGCGTCCACAGCGTCGCCTCCTTCGGCGACACCGCGTGCTCCTTGCGGTGGAACAGCCCCAGGTCCATGGCGAGCATCGCCAGGACGAAGACGTTGAAGGCCACCCAGGGCCAGAGCGTGTGGGTCATCACGCCCCGCTGCCTACTCCGGGACGGCCCCGGCGGCTACTCCCATTCCGTCGCGGGCCTGCGCAAGACAACCAGGGAACGCCCCACCGCCTGCACCTTGCCGCCCGCCGGGGTGTGCGTGCGAAGGGATTCCCCCGTGGCCGCGGTGTCCACCACCAGCTCCCAGTCCGCGCCCCACTCCAGGGCGGGCAGCATGAAGGTGATGGGCTCGTGGTGCGCGTTGAGCAGCACCAGCAACGTGTCCCCCACGATGCGGTGGCCCTCGTCGTCCGGCGTGGCGATGGCGTCCCCACCCAGCAGGAAGGCCAGGGAGCGCACGTAGGGCTTCTCCCAGTCG
Source organism: Corallococcus sp. AB045 (assembly GCF_003668895.1). Taxonomy (NCBI): domain Bacteria; kingdom Pseudomonadati; phylum Myxococcota; class Myxococcia; order Myxococcales; family Myxococcaceae; genus Corallococcus; species Corallococcus sp. AB045. The sequence continues at coordinate 22,098 of NZ_RAWN01000147.1, read as the reverse complement.
TCGCGCTTCATCTCCTTGCCGTCCGGCCGGAACCACGCCAGGTCCTTCAGCTCGCTGTCCCAGATGTGGGCCCCGCGGAAGAAGCGGCGCTTGGAGAGCACCGGCTGCTCGCGGCGCAGCTTGATGATGCGGGAGGTGAAGTCCAATAGCTGGCGCTGCTTCTCGTTGAGCTCCCAGTTCACCCACGACAGCTCGTTGTCCTGGCAGTAGGCGTTGTTGTTGCCCTTCTGCGTGCGGCCCATCTCGTCGCCCGCCACCAGCATGGGCACGCCCTGCGACAGGAAGAGGGACGCCAGGAAGTTGCGCTTCTGCTGCTCGCGCAGCGCGTTCACCTTGGGGTCGTTCGTCTCCCCCTCCACGCCGCAGTTCCAGGCGTGGTTGTCATTGGCGCCGTCGCGGTTCTCCTCGCCGTTGGCCTCGTTGTGCTTCTGGCCGTACGTCACCAGGTCGTGCAGCGTGAAGCCGTCATGCGCGGTGACGAAGTTCACGCTCGCCGTGGGCTTGCGGCCGGACAGCGCGAACAGGTCGGAGCTGCCGGTGAGCCGCGAGCCAATCTCCGCCGCCTGCCGGTCGTCGCCCTTCCAGTAGCGGCGCATGGTGTCGCGGTACTTGCCGTTCCACTCGCTCCACAGCACCGGGAAGTTGCCCACCTGGTAGCCGTAGTCCCCCACGTCCCACGGCTCCGCGATGAGCTTCACGCGGCTCAAGACCGGGTCCTGGTGGAGGATTTGAAAGAAGGCCGCGCGGGTGTCGTAGCCGTGCCGGTCCCGACCCAGCGTCGTCGCCAGGTCGAAGCGGAAGCCGTCCACGTGCATCACTTCCACCCAGTAGCGCAGCGAGTCCGCGATGAGCTTCAGCGCATACGGGTGCGTGGCGTTCCACGAGTTGCCGCACCCCGTGAAGTCCATGAAGTAGCGCGGGTCCTTCTCACTGAGCCGGTAGTACGCGCCGGCGTCCAGCCCCTTGAAGGACAGCGTGGGCCCCAGGTGGTTGCCCTCGCAGGTGTGGTTGTAGACCACGTCGAGGATGACCTCGATGCCCGCGCGGTGCAGCAGCTTCACCATCCCCTTGAACTCCGCCACCTGCTCGCCCAGCGAGCCCGACGCGCAGTAGCGCGCGTCCGGTGCGAAGAAGCCCAGCGTGTTGTAGCCCCAGTAGTTGGAGCGCCCCTTCTGGGTGAGGAACGGCTCGTCCATGAAGGCGTGGATGGGCAAGAGCTCCACGGATGTCACGCCCACCTTCTTCAGGTGTTCGATGCTGGCCGGGTGCGCCAGGCCCGCGTACGTGCCGCGCAGGTTCTCCGGCACGCGCGGGTTCAGCTTCGTGAAGCCCTTGACGTGCAGCTCGTAGAGGACCGTCTTGTGCCAGGGGACCTCCGGCCGCTTGTCGTTCTCCCAGTCGAACCCATCCGCCAGGATGACCGCCTTGGGCACGCCCCAGGCGTCGTCCTGCGTGTCCATGACGAGGTCCTCCTCCTTGCCCCCGTGCACGTACCCGTGGATGGGCGCCTTGGGGTCCACCTGGCCGTGCAGCGCGCGGGCGTAGGGGTCCACCAGGAGCTTGTGCGGGTTGAAGCGCAGGCCCTTCTTGGGTTCATACGGACCGTGAACCCGCAGGCCGTACAGACAGCCGGCGTGCACGCCCGGCATGTAGCCGTGAAAGACGTGGTTCGTGGTCTCCAGCAACGGGAAGCGGCGCGTCTCCTTCTTGGGGTCGGCGGGGTCGAAGAGACAGACCTCCACCTTCTTCGCGTGCTCGCTGAACACGGCGAAGTTCACGCCGTTCCCATCGTACGTGGCGCCCAGGGGAAACGGCTTCCCTGGAAGCACCTCGGCCCTTCTCATCCAGTGCTCCTCTCCAGCAGCACCACCGGGAACTCCGCGAGGAGCGGCCCCAGGGCCAGCCCCACGCCTCCCGGCCCCTGCTGGGGACGGACGGTGTTCCCGGTGAAGACATTGCGGAACATCATGCCCGCATATGCCTCCGGAAGGTTCAGGAACGTACCGTCATACGCCTGCGCCAGCCCGCCGGACTCCAGCGCCTCCAGCGTGTAACGCGGCGCGCAGGCAATCAGCACGTTGTCACCGTGCGTGCGCGCGAAGCCGACCGCCGCGGGCGAGCGCGGCCCGGACGGCTCCAGCGCCTCGTAGCCGCCCATGCGGAACAGGTCCGCGTACTTCTGGCGCAGCCGCAGCGCCTCCACCAGGACGAAGAGCTTCACCTGCCCGTCGTCCATGTCCCGGGTCAGCCGCGCGCACAGGGCGGGCCGGTCCTTCGCCGCCGCGTCATCCAGCGCCGTGAGCAGCCGCTCACGCAGGGCGTAGTCCACCGGCCGGCGGTTATCTGGATCCACCAGTGACAGGTCCCACAGCTCGCAGCCCTGGTACGTGTCCACCACGCCGGGCGAGGCCAGCTTCAGGAGCAGCTGCCCCAGCGCGTTGTGCTGGCCCGCGCGCTCGATGCGGCGCTTGAAGGCCTTCACGTCGTCCAGGAAGGCCTGGCCCTTCGAGGGGTCGAAGCACGCGTCCACGAAGCGCGCCACCGCGTCGTCGTAGGCGCCGTCCGGGTTGGTCCACGACGTGCGGACCTTGGCCTCCTTGATGGCCTTGCCCATGTACTCGCGCACGCGGCGGTGGAACTCCTGGAGCTCCGCCTGGGGCACCTGTTCGCCCATGGGCCACGCGCCCACCACCGTCTGGAAGAAGAGGTAGACGTCGTTGGACGACGGCGCCGGGCCGGTGGACAGGTGGCTGACGAAGGGCCGGGTGAGGTCCGCCCAGGCGCGCACCTTCTCCCGCCAGTCTTCCGGCAGCTCCGTGAGCACGTTGACGCGCGCGCGCACGTCCTCGCTGCGCTTGGTGTCGTGGGTGCTGGAGGTGAGCATGCTCGCCGGCCAGCGCTCCGCGCGCTCCTGGTTGCGCAGGTGGAAGGTGGTGGCGCGCATGCCGAAGTGCTCCGGCTCGCCGCCCACCTCGTTGAGGCTCACCAGCCGGTTGTAGATGTAGAAGACGGTGTCCTCCAGGCCCTTGGCCATGACGGGGCCCGTCACCTGCTGGAGCTTCATCGCGAATCTCAGCATCACCGCCTTCTCGTCGTCCCCCACGTGCTCCGGGTAGCGGCCCAGGAGGATGTCGCGCAGGAAGTCGAAGATGGAGGCGTTGGTGGTGGTGTTGCGCTCCTTGGCGCGCTGGAGGGTCCACTCGATGTACTGCACGTCGCGCACGTCCAGCTCCGCGCGCCAGCCGTCCACGTAGGTGCGGTAGACGGGGAACAGCGCGATGAACTCCACCAGCGCGCGCCGCAGGCTGTTGAGCGTGAAGTCGCGCGTGCGGCGGTTCATCTCCGAGATGCGGTTGAGCTCGTGCGCCAGCACGTTGATTTCGCTGGCCATGCTCACGCGCATGATGAGCAGCTTCTTCTGGTACACGAGCTCCGCGAAGTCCTGCGTGCCGCCCGCGAAGCGCTCGTACGTCTCCGTCAGGTGCGCCTCCGCGGCCGGGTGCACGAACAGGCCGCTCACCGCGTTGGCGAAGCGGTAGCCGGTGGTGCCGTGCACCGCCCACGACTCCGGGATGCGCTCGCGCCCGCCTTGAATCTTCTCCACCGCCACGAAGAGCGCCTTGCGCAGCGGGCTGTCCGGCGTGTCCATCACCTGGCGCCGCCACTTCGCGCGCAGGAGCGCCTCCACCTCCGGCCACCGCGCTTCGTCCCCGTCCCTCCTCTCCGCGTCGAAGCGCGCCCGCGCCCGCTCCACGAAGAAGCGCTCCTGCAGGTCCAGGAAGTAGGCGGTGGGGTCGAAGAGGCCGTCCGGGTGGTCGATTCTCAGGCCCGTGACGCGCCCCTCGCGCAGCCACTCGAAGATGCGCTGGTGCGCTTCCTGGAAGACGTCCGCGTCCTCCACGCGGATGGCGGCCAGGCCGTTGATGTCGAAGAAGCGGCGGTAGTTGATCTCCTCGCCCGCCACGCGCCAGTGCGCCAGCCGGTAGCTGCAGTTCTGCAGCAGCGTGTCCAGCAGGTCGAAGGAGCGCACGTTGCCGGGCGTGCCGTTGAACACCCGGAGGTTCTCCTCCACGTACGCCGCCAGCTCCGCGCTGTCCGCCACCACCGCGGCGAGCCGCCGCTTGATGACCTCCTTCTCGCGGTGCCGCTCCGTCACCTTCGCCGGGTCCACCTCCGTGCGCAGCGGCAGGTGGTCCAGGGCCGTCAGGATGGACAGCAGCTCCACCAGGTGCGGCGACTCCGCGCCCAGCTGCTTCTCCAGCCGCTCCAGGCCGTGCTTGAGGAGGGTCGCGTACTGGCGCGGCGCCACCGGCAGCCGGTGGTCGTAGTAGTGCAGGTGGAAGGCGCCGGAGTCGTAGGACAGCTTCAGCTCGCCGCGCTCCAGCACGATGCCGTACTGGTCGCCCAGGATGGGCAGCAGCACCTTGTCCGCCAGCTCGTCCTTCACCGGCCGCCAGTCCACGTCGAAGAACTTCGCGTAGACGGACGACGGGCCGTTCTCCAGCACGTCCAGCCACAGGCGGTTGTCCCGCTCGATGCCCATGTGGTTGGGCACCACGTCCAGCACCTGCCCCAGCCCGTGCTCGCGCAGGGCATCACAGAGCGCGGCGTGGTCCTCCGCCGTGCCCACCTCCGGGTTGAGCCGTTGGTGGTCCACGCAGTCGTAGCCGTGGGTGCTGCCGGGCGTGGCCTTGAGGTAGGGCGACGCGTAGAAGTCGCTCACGCCCAGCCGGGCCAGGTACGGCACCAGCGCCTTCGCCTGTTGGAAGGTGAAGCCCTGGTGCAGCTGCATCCGGTAGGTGGACAGCGGCGTGACGCGGCGCGATTGCAGCTCGCGTTGGACCTGTTCGAACAGGTCCTCCGCCTGCGTCTCCACCGTCGTGTGCGTGCCATCCTCGCCCGCCTGCCGCGCGGCGCGCGCCCCTGCCTCGGAACCGTCGTGGAACATGACCCCCAGAGGTAGGTCCGACGCGGCGCGTCCGCCAGCGGGCAGATGCGCCTTCGCCCCCTTTTCAACGCTCCGGACGAGCGGCTGACAGAGGGAGAAAAAGCGGAGGGCCCGTCCCGCGCGATGCGTGACGAGCCCCCAGGGTCCTTCGGGCGACCGGCGACGGCCCCGACGGGCCCTGCACCGTTCAGCTCAGGTGCTTGTTCACCAGCGCGGTCATCTCGAACATGGTGACGTTCTTCTTGCCGCCGAAGATGGGCTTGAGCTTGTCGTCGGCGTTGATCTGGCGCTTGTTCTTCGCGTCCTGGAGGTTGTTCTTCTTGATGTAGTCCCAGATCTTGCTGACCACCGCGGTGCGGGGCAGCGCCTTGGAACCGACGATCGCCGCCAGCTCAGCGGAGGGCGTCATCTCCTTCATGAACGCAGCGTTGGGCTTACGGCCCGCGGCCTTCTTCGCGGCAGGAGCCTTCTTCGCGGCAGCAGGGGCAGACTTCTTCGCAGCGGCTTTCTTGGCGGCCATTCGTCTTGTGTCTCCTCCCCTCCGAAGGGGACGTTGCACGGCGTGCTTGCATCTTCAAGCTAGAGCCGATGGCGCGTAGTAGCACGGCCTAGAGCGAAAAACAGCGTCCATCGCGCGCTTTTTCCCTCTGGGGCTCCTCGGAGCAATGGCTTCGGAGGCTAGAACTCGGCCCCGCAGCGCATTCTTCCCTCGGGAACGGAAGTCACGCGACGCGTCCGGAGCGCCAGAAACCGGCTCCGGAGGCCGTTTTCCCTCGGGGATTGTGCCTCGCGGCGCGTCCGGAGGCGGAAAGTCGGCATCCAGAGCATCCTCCTCCTCGGGGAGGACCCTGTCCTTTTCGACGGTGGACGGGATGTGGCTTTTCGGATGAAACAGCACCCATGAATGCCCTCATCACTGGCGCCGGTGGCTTCCTGGGGACCTGGCTCGCTCGGGCGCTGGCTGCGCGCGGCGACCGGGTTTCATGCCTGTTGCGCCCCACCACGGACACCCGCGAGCTGGAAAAGGCCCTGGAAGGCCACCCCTGGACGCGGGTGGTCGGCGACGTGACGGACCCCGCCTCGCTGGACAGCGCGGTGAAGGGCGTGGACGTCGTCTTCCACCTGGCCGGCATCCGCCGCGCCGCGCTGCGCGACGAGTTCATGCGCGTCAACGCGCAAGGAACCCGCCTCATCTGTGAGGCCATGGCCGCCCTGCCACAGCCGCGTCCCCGGCTGGTGATGTGCGGCTCCCTGGCCTCCCACGGCCCCTCCACCCCGGAGCGCCCCCATGTGGAGGAGGACGCCTTCCATCCGCATGAGTGGTACGGCGAGAGCAAGGCGGAGGGTGAGCGCATCGCGTTCTCCTTCCAGGACCGGCTGCCGGTGACGGTGATCCGCCCGCCGCGCATCCTGGGGCCCGGAGACAAGGAAAACCTGACCTTCTTCAAGCTGGGCAAGAAGGGCATCCGGCTGGAGCTGGCCGGAGGCCCCCGGCCCCTGTCCCTGGTGGACGTGGAGGACGTGGTGGACCTGCTGCTGGTATTGGCGGAGAAGCCGGAGGCCCTGGGCGAGGCGTTCTTCTGCGCGGGCCCGGAGCGGCTGACCCTGGAGGAGATGCAGGACCTGGGGGCGAAGGCCCTGGGCTTCCAGACGCGCACCTGGCGGCTGTCCCCAGCGGTGCTGACCGCCCTGGCCACGGCGGCGGACGGGGTGACGCGGCTGACCGGCCGCAAGCTCCCCCTGAACCGGAAGCTGGCGCGGCAGCTGCTGGCCCCGGCCTGGACCTGCTCGGGGGCCAAGGCTGAACGCCTGCTGGGCTTCCGGCCGCGCCGTGGGCTGGCGGAGTCCATCACCCGCAGTGGTGAATGGTATCGCGCGCAGGGCTGGTTATAGCCCCATGCGCCCAAAGGGCCTGCTGCCCACGCTGGCCTTCTGCTTTCGTTGACCGGACCCCCCCCAGGATGGGAGGAAGCCCGACCGCCCATGCCCCCCAAAGTGCCCGCCAAAGCAGCCTTCTTCGACGTCGACGGGACGCTGGTCCGGACGAACATCGTCCACGTCTATGCCTATTACGCGATGAACCGGGGCTCGCTCCGGGGCATCGCGGGCCGCACCCTGGGCACCGCCCTGGGGTTGCCGGTGTTCGGCATCCTGGATGCCGTCAACCGCAAGGCCTTCAACGAGTTCTTCTACCGGTACTACTCGGGCCTCAGCGAGGACCGGCTCGTCACCATCGCGGAGGACATGTTCGAGGACGTCCTCAAGCCCGCCTTGTACGAGCAGACGCAGGACCTCATCGACGAGGCGCGTCGTGCCGGCTGCCGCATCGTGCTCGTCACCGGAGCGCTGGACTTCACCATGCGCCCGCTGGCCCGGCACCTGGGCTGTGACGACGTCATCGCCAACAAGATGCAGTTCGTGGGCGGCAAGGCCACCGGCAAGGTGATTCCGCCCATCATCGAAGGCGCCAACAAGGCCAACGCCATCCGCGCCTACTGCGAGCGCGAGGGCCTGGCCCTCAACCAGTGCCATGGCTACTCGGACAGCGCCTCCGACTACGCCATGCTCGCCGTGGTGGGACGGCCCACCGCGGTGAACCCGGACCTGCGGCTGCGCTCGCTCGCGCGCGCGTACAACTGGCCCATCCTGGACCTGAAGTAGTCCCCCACCCCTTTCGCCGCCCCCCTTCATCCATGCGCCCGCTCAAGACGCTCCAGAAGCTGTACGACGAGGAAAGCCAGGTGGTCATCACGGAGAAGGGCAGCCCCCCTCGGGCGCTCTTCTACGGTGAGGGCTTCCTCCAGGAAGACCTGCCCGTGGGCACCCGGGTCATCTTCCCCCGCCCCCCGCTGGAGGGCGTGCCCAACGTGAAGGCCGCCATCCGCTGGGCCATCAACCACCCGGAGGGCATGGACCCGCTGCACGCGCTGCTCAAGCCCGGCATGCGGCTGACCTGCGTCATCGACGACATCAGCGTCCCGCTGCCGCCCATGGTCACGCCGGACGTGCGCCAGTCCATCCTGGAGGTGGTGCTGGAGCTGTGCGCGGACTCGGGCGTGGATGACGTGCACCTGGTCATCGCCAACGCGCTGCACCGCCGGATGACCGAAGGCGAGATGAAGCGCATGGTGGGCGAGAAGATCTTCGACGCCTACTACCCGGACCGCTACTACAACCACGACGCGGAAGACCCGGACGGCATCACGGAGCTGGAGCGCACCAGCCACAATGAAGTGGTGGCGGTGAACCGCCGCGTGGCGGAGAGCGACCTCATCGTCTACGTGAACATCAACTTCGTGCCCATGAACGGCGGGCACAAGTCCATGGGCACGGGCGTGACGAACTACGCGTCGCTGCGGCACCACCACAACCCGAAGACCATCCGCGAGTCGAACTCCTACATGGAGCCGAAGGCGAGCGCGCTCTACACGAAGAACTCGCGCATCGGCACGGTCATCGACCAGACGCTGAAGGTCTTCCACATCGAGACCACGCTGAACAACCGCATGTTCGGCGCGCCCACGGACTTCCTGGCGAAGAAGGAAGAGGACTACACGGAAGCCGACCGGCTGAAGTTCCAGGCCCTGCGCTTCACGCTGTCCAAGCTGCCCCGCGCGGCGGCGCGCAAGGTGCTCAACGCCATCCCCGCGCCCTATGACGTGACGGGCGTGTTCGCGGGGGCCACGGAGCCCACGCACCAGAAGACGCTGGAGCAGAGCTGGAAGCAGTACGTGGTGCCGGTGGAGGGGCAGAGCGACATCGTCATCTTCCCCATCCCGTTCGTCAGCCCCTACAGCGTCAACTCCATCCTCAACCCGCTGCTCGTGCAGGTGATGGGGCTGGGCTACTTCTACAACCTCAACCGGGGCGTGCCGCTGGTGAAAAAGGGGGGCGTGCTCATCCTCCTGCACCCGGCCTACGACGAGTTCGACCCCGTGCAGCACCCCAGCTACATCGAGTTCTTCCACCGGCTGCTGCCGGAGACGCGGGACTCCATGAAGCTGGAGCACAAGTACGAGAAGGAGTTCGCGGAGAACCCCAGCTACGTGCACCTGTACAGGAAGGGCAACGCCTACCACGGCGTGCACCCCTTCTACATGTGGTACTGGGGCGAGAATGGCCGCCAGCACGTAGGCAAGGTCATCGTCGCGGGCGCGGAGAACAACCACGTCCCGGCCCTGCTCGGCTGGGACCGCACCGACACCCTCTCCGAGGCGATTGAAGAGGCGCGCGGCTTCATGGGGCGCTCCGCGTCCATCAGCCTGCTGCGCATCGCGCCCACGGTGATGGTGGACGTGAAGTGAAAGGGTCGCACACGGACATGGCCACGCCCTCCGAGCTGAACGTCACCGAGGTCTTCACCGGCAAGCGCATCGTCTTCGTCGGCACCACCGGCTTCGTGGGCAAGGTGACGCTGTCGATGCTGCTGGCCCACTACGGCGACGTGCTGGACCGGGTCTACGTCATCGTGCGCAAGGGCAGCGCCGCGTCCGCGGAGCGCCGCTTCTTCGACAAGGTGGCGCCCAGCGAGCCCTTCCAGCCGCTGCGCGACCGCCTGGGCGACGAAGGCGCCATGGCGTTCATCCAGAAGAAGTGCACCATCCTGGATGGCGACATCACCGACCCCTTCGTGGGCCTGGAGGAGGAGCAGGTCGCCGCGCTCACCGGGCAGGTGCACGCCATCGTCAACTGCGCGGGCCTGGTCTCCTTCAACCCGTCGTTGGAGGTGGGCCTCAACGTCAACACCCACGGCGTGAAGAACGCGGTGGCGCTGGCGCTGCGCTGGAGCGTGCCGCTCATCCACATGTCCACCGCGTTCGTCGCGGGCAACCGCAGCGGGCTCGTCTTCGAGGACGAGCCGGTGCTGGGCTACTTCCCCAAGCAGGGGGAGATGGACGGGCGCGACTTCAGCCTGGAGCAGGAGCTGGCGGACGCGGAGAAGACCGTGGCCCGCCTGCGCGACCAGGCGGATGACAAGGCGCTCACCTCCATCTTCCGGCAGAAGGCGCTGGACCGCCTGGAGGAAGAGGGCCGCGACGCCACCGACGAGAAGACCCTGCGCCTGGCCGTGGGCCGCGAGCGCAAGCTGTGGCTGTCCGGCGAGCTGGTCCGCGCGGGCATGGAGCGCGCGCAGCACTGGGGCTGGCCCAACACGTACACGTATGCCAAGCACCTGGGCGAACAGGTGATGGCCGGTACGCCGGGGCTTCGCTACTCCATCGTGCGGCCCTCCATCGTGGAGAGCGCGGCGCACTTCCCCTTCCCCGGCTGGAACGAGGGCTTCACCACGTCCGCGCCGCTGGCGTACGCGGGCATCAAGGGCCAGCGCGGCATCCCCGCGGGGGACCACGCCATCCTGGACATCATCCCGGTGGACCAGGTGGCGGGCGCCACGCTGGGCATCACCGCGCACGCGATGCAGGTGGAGGAGCGCCGCGTCTACAACCTGGCGTCCGGTGACGTGAACCCGTTCCTCGCCAGCCGCTCCGTGGAGCTGGTGGGCCTGTACCGCCGCCGCTTCTACCGCAACCGCGAGACGGGCAACTCGCTGGTCAACTCGCTGCGCTCGCGCATCGAGCCGCAGCCCGTGAGCAAGCAGGAGTTCCAGCTGCTCAGCGCGCCCATGCTGGCGAAGGGCGCGAAGCTGCTGAAGAAGGCCATGGAAGACGTGCGGCCCGCGTGGGGCGCGCCGCGCGTGCAGGCGATGATGGACAAGGCCCGCCTCGCGCTGGACGAGGTGGAGTCCCAGGCGGGCAGCCTCACCGGCCTCATCGACCTGTTCCTCCCCTTCCTCTGGGAGAACCGCTACGTCTTCCGCTGCGACAACACGCGCTCCGTCTACGAGCGCATGGTGCCGGCGGACCGCGCGCGGATTGACTGGGCGCCCGACCGCATCGACTGGCGCGAGTATTTCCTGGGCACGCACCTGCCCGGCCTGGAGAAGTGGGTGTTCCCGGGCCTGGACGAGGAGCGTGAGAAGCGCACCGCCATCCCCGCGCACCGCGACCTGCTGGAGCTCTTCGAAGCCACCGTGCACGCGTACCGCCACCGGGTGGCGTTCCGCATGGCCGCGGGGGAGAAAGAGGAGCGCTTCACCTTCGGCGAGGTGCACCGCTACGCGGCCCGCGTGGGCAGTTACCTCATGGCCCAGGGCATCAAGCGCGGGGACCGGGTGCTGCTGGTGTCCGAGAACCGGCCGGAGTGGGCCATCAGCTACTTCGGCATCCTGCGCGCCGGCGGCACCGCCGTGCCGGTGGACCCCTCGCTCACCGAAGCAGAGGTGGTCAACATCGCGAAGCGCGCGGCGGCGAAGCAGTGCCTCGTGTCCGAGCAGACCGCGGAGGACTTCCCCGGCCTCCTCACCGCGCTGGGTGAGGGCGTGGGCGTGGCGAGCCTCGCGGAGGCCATGACCGGCGACCCGGCGTTCCCGGACCGCATTGGCCCGGTGCGGAAGTCCGCCGCCGCGGACGACGTGGCGAGCGTCATCTTCACCTCCGGCACCACCGGCACGCCCAAGGGCGTGATGCTCACGCACCGCAACTTCGCGGCGCTGGTGGCGAAGCTCGCGGGCGCGTTCGACGTGGGCGTGGGCGACGGCGTGCTGTCCGTGCTGCCCCTGCACCACACCTTTGAATTCTCCGCCGGCTTCCTCACGCCGTTCATGCGCGGCGCGGAGATCACGTACATCGACGAGCTCACGTCGGACCGGCTGGGCGACGTCTTCGAGACGGGCCGCGTGACGGCGATGATTGGCGTGCCCGCGCTCTGGCAGCTGTTGCACCGCAAGATTACTCAGGAGATGGCCGCGCGCCCGCCGCTGGTGGAGCAGGCGCTCAAGGCGCTGATGGCGGCCAACGGGGAGCTGCGCAACCGCAGCTCGCTCAACCTGGGCAAGCTGCTGTTCTGGCCGGTGCACCGCAAGTTTGGCGGTCGCGTGAAGGTCCTGGTGTCCGGCGGCTCCGCGCTGTCGGAAGAAGTGCACCAGGCCTTCCACGAGCTGGGCTTCACCATGCGCGAGGGCTACGGCCTCACGGAGGCCGCGCCGGTGCTGGCGGTGTCCGAAGCCACCAACAAGCGCATCAAGGGCACGGTGGGCAAGGCGCTGCCGGGCATCGAGTTCAAGATTCTCAACCCGGACAACGACGGCATTGGCGAGGTGCTGGCCAAGGGCCCGAACGTGATGGCGGGTTACTTCGGAGACCGCGAGGCCACCGAAGCCGTGGTGAAGGAAGGCTGGCTGCACACCGGCGACCTGGGCCGCATGGACGACGAGGGCCGCCTGTACCTCATGGGCCGCGCCAAGGACGTCATCGTCGACGCCAACGGCAAGAACGTCTACCCGGACGAGCTGGAGGAGCTGTACCAGGAGCACGAGCACATCAAGGAGCTGTCCATCGTCGGCCTGCCGGACGAAGCCGGCGGCGAGAAGGTGGCGTGCCTGTGCGTGCCGGACTTCAAGGACCGCCCGCGGGAAGAGGTCCGCCACGAGCTGGAGGAGCACTTCCGCAAGGTGAGCGCGGGCATGCCCTTCTACCGGCGCGTGAAGGTGCTTCGCTTCTGGGACGGCGAGCTGCCGCGCACGTCCACGCGCAAGGTGAAGCGCAAGCGCGTGGTGGAGGAGCTGCAGCGGCTGGACCGAGTGGCGGCCAGCGCGGGCCGCGTGAAGGAGAAGGCGCAGGCGGCGCCCACCACGGGCGGCGTGTCGGACTGGCTCTTCCCGCTCATCGCGGAGGTATGCCACCGCCCGGCGTCGGACGTGCGGGCGGACTCGCAGCTCATTGGCGACCTGGGCTTCGACTCGCTGATGCTCACGGAGATGTCCGTGGCGCTGGAGGGCGCGGGCGTGCCGCTGCCCGCCATTGAAGACCTGACGCAGGTGCAGACGGTGGAGGACCTGCGCAAGCTGGTGGTGGCCTCCGGACGCCGGCCTTCGCAGGAGACGCGCGCGCGCGACATCAAGAAGGAAGCCGAGCGCGAGGAGGAGGCGGAGATTCCGGTGCCGGAGCCGGTGTCCGCGCTGGGCCGGCAGCTCCTGTCCTTCGGGCAGAAGGTGCTCTACGGCGGCGTCTTCGACGTGAAGGTGACGGGCAAGACGTTCATCCCGCAGAACCGCAACTTCCTCGTCATCGCCAACCACGCCAGCCACCTGGACGCGGGCCTGGTGCGCGTGGTGCTGGGCGGCCAGGGCGAGCGGCTGGTGTCGCTGGCCGCGCGCGACTACTTCTTCGACACGCCGCTCAAGCGCGCGTGGTTCGAGAACTTCACCAACCTCATCCCCATCGACCGGCAGGGCTCCCTGCGTGAGTCGCTGCGCGTGGCGGGCGAGGCGCTCCGGCAGGGCTTCAACGTCCTCATCTTCCCGGAGGGCACGCGCTCCAAGACGGGCGAGCTGATGGAGTTCAAGCCGACGCTGGGCTACCTGTCGCTCACCTACGGAGTGGACGTGCTGCCGCTGTACATCCACGGCGCGTATGAAGCGCTGCCCAAGGGCTCCATGTTCCCGAAGACGAAGGAGCTGGAGGTGCACGTGGGCCCGGCGCTGGAGTACGCGTCGCTGAAGGCCCGGGCGCAGGGCATGGCGCGCTCGGAGGGCTACCGCTACGTGACGCACATCGCGGAGGAAGCGGTGCGCTCGCTGAGGGCGGGCAAGGTGCTGGACCTGGAGCAGGTGGGCGCGGACCGGGACTTCACCCCGCCCGCCCGGGCCCTGCCGGAAGGGAAGGACGCGTGAAGCTGCTCGTCACCGGAGGCACGGGTTTTTTGGGCACGCACCTGGTGCCCAGGCTGGTGGAGGCGGGCCACGACGTGCGCCTCATCGCGCGCTCGAAGCCGTCAGGCCCCGCGTTCGCGAAGACCGAAGTGCAACAGGGCGACCTCAAGGACCGGGACGCCGTGCGCCGCGCGCTGGAGGGCGTGGACGCCGTCTACCACCTGGCGGGGCTCGTCTCCTTCCAGAACAAGGACGCGCGGCGGATGTACGAGCTGCACGTGGACTGCACGCGCGAGCTCCTGCGTGACGTGCGCGAAGCGGGCATCAAGCGCGTCATCCTGGGCTCCACCTCCGGCACCATCGCGGTGTCGAAGGAGGACCACGTGGGCACGGAGGACGACGACTACCCCATCACCACCGTCGCCAACTGGCCCTACTACCTGTCGAAAATCTACGAAGAGAAGCTGGCGCTGGAGTACTGCCGCAAGCACTCCGTCCCGCTGGTGGTGCTCAACCCCAGCCTGCTGATGGGGCCCGGGGATGACCGCCTGTCCTCCACCTGGACGGTGGTGAAGTTCCTCAACCGGGAGATTCCGGCCATGCCCGGCGGCGGCATCTCCTTCGTGGACGCGCGCGACGCGGCGGACGCCTTCGTGCAGGCGCTCACCCGGGGCGAGGTGTACGGCCGCCACCTGATGGGCGTGAACATGGCCATGCCGGACTTCTTCGACCGGCTCCAGCGCCTCACCGGTGTGCCCGCGCCACGCGTGAAGCTGCCGCGCGAGGTGAACATCTGGGGCGGCAAGCTGCTGGAGCAGTTCGCGAAGCTGCGCGGCACCGTGTCCAAGCTCGACCCGCAGGAGGTCGAGATTGGCGAGCACTTCTTCTACCTGGAGCCCGCCAAGGCCGAGCGCGAGCTGGGCTTCAAGGCGCGCGACGTCCACGAGACGCTGCTCGACACCGTCCAGTACATCTACGGGAAGATGCCGCCCGGAAGCCTGCCCGGCACCCGCGGCCGTCTGGCCGAGTCGCGCGAAGGCACCTGACGTTTCAGGGAGACCGCGCGGCGGGCCCTTACGGGTTCGCCGCGCCGCCGTGCACCCGGCCGCCGCTCACACGCTCCACGAGCCGGGCGGCGTTCGGGTCCTTGTCCTTCTGGTGCCACACCCAGGCTGCGCCCAGGAAGGCCACGCCCAACAGGACGAGGACGAGCCGGGCCAGGAAGGACGGGCCGCTGGCTTCGTCCGCCATGGCCTTCAGCCCACCACGCGGTTGCGGCCGGTCTTCTTGGCCTTGTAGAGGTTCGCGTCCGCCACCTTGATGAACTGGGACGGCTCCGACATCTCCGAGGCCACTTCCGCCACGCCAATGGAGATGGTGACGGGGATGTCCTTGTCCTCGAAGACGAAGCGCTTGTCCTCCACCAGCTTGCGGATCTTCTCCGCGAACAGGCGCGCCTTGTCCGGCCCGTCCTCCGGCATGACGATGGCGAACTCCTCGCCGCCGTAGCGCGCGAAGCACTGCTCGCGGCGCACCAGCCGCTTGATGGACTGGGCCATTTCACGCAGCACGTAGTCGCCGGCCAGGTGGCCGTGCACGTCGTTGATCTGCTTGAAGTGGTCGATGTCGAACATCATCAACGAGAGCGTGCGCTGGTACCGGTGCGAGCGGCCCATCTCCCGCTCCAGGTACTCCACGAAGTAGCGCTTGTTGTTGATGCCCGTGAGACCGTCCGCGATGGTCAGCGTGTAGATGGTCTCGTGGTACTGGGTCTCGATGTTGTCGCCGTCGAGGAACTTGAAGATGGAGCCTCCCACCTTCACCAGGTCCCCGCTGCGCAACGGCTGCGCCTGGAGCACTTCCCGGTCGTTGAGGTAGGTGCCGTTGGTGGACTGGAGGTCCTCCACGAACATCTTCCCCTGCCGGCCCCAGATGCGCGCGTGGCGGCGGGACACGTTGTCCAGGTCCACCACGATGTGGTTGTGCTGGTCGCGACCGATGGTGAACTCGGTCTCTTCCAGCACGTACTTCTTGCCCAGCTCAGGGCCGTGGATCTGCACGAGGCAGCACTCGGTGCCTCGCTCGGGTCCCGGGGTGAGGCTGGAGATCTTGGTGACTCGCGTTTGGTCGCCAGACATCGCCTGGCCACGCTAGCACGCAAGGTCCGGGGAAGCCACGCAAGCCAAGAGGACGTACGGGGTTGCGCCCCTCCTCCTACATGCCGCGAAACCGAGAGGTCGTTTTCCTCCCATCCTCCCCTCCCGGTTGGGCACTCAACGGAAAAGCTTGCACGGGCCGCACGGCCATTGTGGGCCAGCGGCCGGGGGCTAACGTGGCCGGTACCTATGTCAAAGCTGCTGGCCATGATTCTTGCGGGAGGCGCGGGCACGCGCCTGGAGCCCCTGACCCGAGAGCGCGCGAAGCCCGCGGTTCCGTTCGGTGGGCGCTACCGCATCATCGACTTCGTCCTGTCGAACTTCGCCAACTCCGGCGTGTACCGGATGAAGGTGCTGACCCAGTACAAGAGCGACTCGCTCAACAACCACCTGTCGCGCGCGTGGCGCATGACGGCGTTCCTGGGTCACTACGTGGAGGCGGTGCCCGCGCAGATGCGCACCGGCGTGGACTGGTACAAGGGCAGCGCGGACGCCATCTACCAGAACCTCAACATCATCACGGACGAGGAGCCGGACCACATCTTCGTCTTCGGCGCGGACCACGTGTACCGGATGGACGTCCGCAAGATGCTGGACTTCCACATCGAGCGGAAGGCGGCGTGCACGGTGGCGGCGATTCCCGTCCCCATCGAGCAGGGTCGCGAGTTCGGCATCATCGACGTGGGGCCGGACGGGCGCATGCTCCAGTTCCTGGAGAAGCCCAAGGACCCGCCGCCCATGCCGGGCAACCCGAAGATGTGCCTGGCGTCCATGGGCAACTACCTCTTCACCACGGACACGCTGGTGAAGCAGGTGGTGCGCGACGCGGCGGACGAGAAGAGCGCGCACGACTTCGGCAAGTCCATCATCAGCGAGCTGTACAAGCACGAGCCCGTATACGTGTACGACTTCGCGCAGAACACGGTGGCCGGCCAGGAGGACAAGGAGCGCGGCTACTGGCGGGACGTGGGCAACATCGACGTGTACTACCAGTCCAACATGGACCTGGTGGAGGTGGACCCGACCTTCAACCTGTACAACGACCGCTGGCCCATCCACACGCAGCCCAACAACTACCCGCCGGCGAAGTTCGTCTTCGCGGACAAGGAGAACCGGCGCGTGGGCTCCGCCACGGACTCGCTGGTGGCGGAGGGCTGCATCATCTCCGGCGGCCAGGTGCACCGCTCCGTGCTGTCGCCGAAGGTGCGGGTGAACTCGTATTCGGAGGTGGAGGACTCCATCCTCTTCGAGAACGTCACCATCGGCCGCAGGTGCCGCATCAAGCGGGCCATCATCGACAAGAACGTGGAGATTCCGCCCGGGATGACCATTGGCTACGACCCGGTGGAGGACAAGCGCCGCTTCCACGTCACGTCCAGCGGCGTCGTCGTCATCCCCAAGGGGATGAAGGTCACCTGACCGTCGCGCCAGGTGGCTTCAAGCAGCGGGCGCTCCCGGAATCACTCCCGGGGCGCCCGCTTTTGCTTTTCGCTTCAGCGGAACGCGGCCTTCACGTCCGCCCGGTTGAGCAGGATGAGCGACCAGATGCCCGGCACGAGCGACAGGCAGGAGCACGGGCCGCAGCACGGGATGCAGCAGAGGATGGCGGCCGTCATGGACCAGCCGTAGCTCTGCAGGTTCTTCATCTTCCAGCCGCCGAAGCCCACCAGCCCGTTGAGCACCAGCCCGGGAGCGGTGGTCACGATGCGTCCCATGGGCGACAGCATCCACGTGACGGCGTCCTTCCACTGCTGGGGCATGTCCGGGCTGTTGAAGAAGCTCTCCAGCTGATCCGAGCTCGTCGGCGTCACCATGCTCACCAGCGAGTACAGGAAGGTGAGGCCCGCCATCACCATCATCAGGATGGCGGGGACGGACAGGTCCTGGGCGGCCTTCGCGCGCGAGGGGTTGAAGTCCGGCGCGGGGGGAATGTCGTGGGTTTCGTCCATGGCGGGGGGCTCAGGCCGGCTGGCGCATGGCCGCGACGGGGCGCTTCTCGAAGGCGGCGAGCGTGGTGGCGATCTCCTGGTTCACCTGCCGCAGCATGTCCTGCTTCTCCCGGAACGGCAGGAAGGAGCTCTTGAAGCCGGACACGATGATGGTGGTGAGGTCCTCCAGCGACAGGCCCAGCTCGCGGTGGGCCAGCCACAGCTCCTTCGTCACGGTGGTGTCGGTGATGAGGCGGTTGTCCGTGTTGATGGTCACCCGCAGGCCGTAGTCGAAATAGAACTTGAGCGGGTGGGACTCCAGCGAGGACACCGCGCCCGTCTGGACATTGGAGGACGGGCAGACCTCCATGGGGATGCGGTGGTCGTTGACGTAGTTGAGCAGGTCGCCGTCCTCGCGCAGCCGGGTGCCGTGGCCGATGCGGTGCGCGCCCAGCGAGTGGATGGCCTGGGAGATGGACTCCGGGCCGAAGGCCTCACCGGCGTGGGCGGTGCAGTTGACGTTGTTCTTGAGGATGAGGCGGAAGGCGTCCAGGTGGTCCTTCGCGGGGAAGCTGGCCTCCGCGCCCGCCAGGTCGAAGCCCACGACGCCGCGGTTCTTGTACGCCACGGACAGCTCCGCCAGGCGCATGGACGTCTGCGGGTTGATGTGGCGGATGCCGCAGACGATGACGGCGCACTTGATGCCCGTCTCCTTCTTGGCGGCGCGCAGGCCCTCCAGCACGGAGTCGATGACGGTGGTCATCTTCAGGCCCTTCTGCAGGTGCAGCGCGGGCGAGTAGCGCACCTCCAGCCAGCGCACGTTCTCCGCGGCGGCGTCCACGGCCAGCTCGTAGGCGGCGCGGTAGAGGGACTCGGCCGTCTGCAGGACGGAGAGCGTCACGTCGAACGCGACGAGGTACTCCTCCAGGCTCTTGCACACCTGGCCCATGTGGATGGCCTTGGCCAGGCCGTCCTCGGTGTCGGCCATGAGCTTGATCTTCTGCTGCTCGGCCAGCTCCAGGATGGTCTTCAGCCGCATGGACCCGTCCAGGTGGCAGTGCAGGTCCGTCTTGGGGAGCGCGTGGAGCAGCTCCTCCGTCACCGCCAGCATGGGGGGCGGGGTGATGTCCGTACGCCGGGCGGATGAAGGGATGCCGGTGGCGTTGGGGGTTTCGTCGTCACGAATCGTGGGCATGGTCGAAGTTCCTCGCTTGCGTCATCCTCCCCCAAACCATGCCGTCCCGCGCCTGTCCACGCCTGCCCCTGCTGACCTGCCTGATGTTGACGCTGGCCGTCATGGCGTGCCAGCGGGCGCCGGTGGAGCCGGCCTTCCAGTACTCCAGCGATGCGTCCTCGCGGACGGGGCTCACGGCCCTTCCGGACGGGGTGCTCCTGGGCAACGAAGCGGGCGCGGTGGTGCGCCTGGACCGCGAGGGCCGGCCGGTGTGGACCACCCGACTTGGCCGCGAGGTGGCGGTGCCCCCCGCCCTGGCCGGCGAGAGCGTCGTCGTGGGGACCGTGGTGGGCGAGGTGGCCTGCCTGTCGCTCGAGGACGGCAAGGAGCGCTGGCGCCTGGGAGGCGAGCCGCCCGTGCTGACACCGCCCGTGGTGGACGACGCGGGACACACCGTCTACCTGGTGGCACCCGACGGTGCGGTGCGCGCCCTGGCGGTGGACTCCGGGCAGGAGCGCTGGAAGCGGCCGGCGCCCAAGGCCCTCGCGCCGGTCGAATCCTTGGAGCCACGGGTATCCGTGGCCCCGGGGCTCCGGGCGGCGCCGGTGCGGGTGGCGGACGTGCTGGTGGTGCCGCTCGGCTCCGGGCTGTGGGCGCTGGACGCGCGAAGTGGTGAGCCGCGCTGGTCGCGGCCGGAGACGGACGTGGTGGGGCTGGATTCGGAGCGCGACACGGTGTTCGTGGCCACGCGGCCGGGCCGGGTGCTGGCGCTGTCGGTGAATGACGGGAGCACGCGCTGGGAGCAGCGCTTCGCGGACGGGGTGACGGGGCCACCCGCGCGGGCGCTGGGCGCGCTGTGGGTGGGCGCGGGCCCGTCGTCGCTGGTGGGGCTGTCCACCTCGGAGGGCCGGGAGGTGGCGCGGGTGGCGCTGCCCTCGCCGCTGGTGGGCCGGGTGCAGGTGGGGCTGGAGGACCTGCTGCTGGTGCCCACGTCCGGCCACGAGGGGCGCCTGGTGGCGCTCAAGGCGCCGGGCTGGACGCCCGCGTTCACGGTGCGGGCGGACACGCCGTTGCGCACGCGGCCGGTGGTGCGCGGCCCGCTGGTGTTCGTGCTGGGGCTGGACGGCCGCGTGCTGGCGTGGCGGCTGCGGGTGCCGCCGCCCGCCTGAGGTCTCAGGCGCCGGAGCCGGTGGGGGCGTCCGCGTTCGCGCCGCTCGTGGACTCCACGTAGTCCAGGTCGCGGTGGAAGGTCTCCGCCAGCCGGGCCAGGGCGACGAGCGCCAGGACGAAGCACACCGCGCCCACGGCGAGCGCCGCGTGCGCCACGCCCAGGGAGCCCTTGAGCTGGCCGAAGGCGGTGGCGGCAATCACCGCGGAGCCACGCACGAAGTTGGGCACGGACGTGGCCACGGTGGCGCGGATGTTGGTGCCGAACTGCTCGGCCGCCATGGTGATGAGCACCGCCCAGTAGCCCACGCTCAGGCCAATGAGGAAGGTCAGCGCGTAGATGAGCGTCGGGGTGAGGCCCGGCATGAGCCCGTACACGAGCACCAGCGCGAACCAGGCGCACAGGCTGAAGCCCACGGCGCGCTTGCGGCTCTGGAGCCACTGGCTCAGCAAGCCGGACGACAGGTCCCCCAGCGTCAGGCCCACGCTGCCAAAGAGGATGGCGTTGCCGGCCGTCACCGTGCCCTGCACGTGGAGGCCCGCCGTCAGCTCCGGGGCGAAGACGAAGAGGATGCCGGTGGTGAAGTAGATGGGCACGCCCACGAGGATGCAGCCCAGGTACTTCGTGAAGCGGCCGCCCGTGAGGAGCAGGAGCGGGTTGCCCCTCTCGGGGCCCGCCTTCTGGGTGAAGAGGGCTGACTCGGACACCTTGAAGCGCGCGAAGAGGAGCAGCAGGCCCAGCACGCCGCCCGTCACATAGGCAGCCTTCCAGTGCAGGTACTGCGCGACGAGCGCCGCGACGACGATGCCCAGCATGCCCAGCGTGGCGACGACGGTGGTGCCCAGGCCGCGCTTCTCCTTGGGCAGGGACTCGGCCACCAGCGTGATGGCCGCGCCCAGCTCGCCCGCGAGCCCCAGGCCCCCGAGGAAGCGGCAGGCGGCGTAGCTGTTCACGTCCCAGACGAAGGGGTTGAGCAGGTTCGCCACCGAGTACAGGAGGATGGAGCCGAACATCACGGACAGCCGTCCCCGCTTGTCCCCGAGCAGGCCCCAGAAGAGGCCGCCCACCATCATCCCGGCCATCTGCGCGTTGTAGATGAAGAGCCCCTTCTGGAAGATGTCGGAAGGGTCCGTGATGCCCAGGTCCTTCAGCGACGCGACGCGCACCACGCCGAAGAGCGTGATGTCGAAGAGGTCCACGAAGTAGCCGAGCCCCGCCACGAGGACGGTGAGGTTCAGGACCGAGCGCAGTTCCCGGAGGCGGTTCATGGAGCGCGACACTACCGCTTCTGGCCCGGGCGGGAAGGAGGACTCCACGCCTCCAGCGCCCGCCACTTCGCCAATCACAGACATCCACCGACGCGGCTGCCCATCCGGCGGGTCCGGGAGGACGGGCGCGCATGGCCTCCGCCCTCCCGCCGTCCCCACCGGAGCGTGACAGGCAATCCACACAGGGCGGGACTTCCAGAAGAATTCCCTGGAAGGTAGGTTTTACGGCATGTCCGTGTTGGAGGCCGTGGCGAGGCAGCGCGTGGTGGTGCTGGCCCTGGTGCTGGGCCTGTGGAGCCCCGCGTCGGCGGCCGGGCCCTGGCGGGCGGTGGTGCGCGTGACCACCGCCGAGGACCGCGTACTTCTGGAGCGGGTGCGCGGGCAGAGCAGCGACCTGCCGGTGGTCCTGGAAGCGGAAGCAGGTCCGTCCATGGATGCGAGCCCCGGTGGCGCGTGGCGTGAGGCGGAGCGGCTGGCTTCACGGAAGGACGCTCGCGCGGTGTTGTGGTTCACGCGAGCTGGAGCGGAGCTGCGGGTGTCGGTGGCGGCTCCGCGCACGGGCCACCTGTTCGTGCGGAGCGCGCGGGTGGAGGGTGCGCCGGAGACGCTGACGTGGTCCGTGGGCGCGGAGGCCCTGGCGTTGGCGGTGCGCTCGGCACTGCGCGCTGTGGACGCGGGTGAACCGCTGGGTGAAGTGGTCGCGCCCCCTCCGCCGCCTCCGGTGGTGGCGGCGCCTCCTCCCCTCC
>NZ_RAWN01000146.1:0-25406 GCF_003668895.1 Corallococcus sp. AB045 | reverse complement strand
TCCGCCGCCATGGCCCGGCCGACCCGACACGCCACCATCCGTGCTCCCCGTGCCGCTGCCCGGCCGCCCCGTGCCGCCGGTGCCCGGCCGCCCTGCCCCGCTGCCCGGCCGGGAGCCACCGCCGGGGGTGGGCGGCGCGCAGTCCGTCGGAGGGGGCGCGCAGTCCGTCGGCGTGGGGGCCGGGCGGCCCGGCCGCTCCGGACGCCCGTACTTCGCGAACTCGCCGGCCAGCCGCTTGGACTCCTGCTGGAGGCCCACCAGCTCGATGCGGTCATCGTTCATGCCCGGCAGCTTCAGCAGCAGGAGGCTCTTCTTCGCCGTGTCCACCTGTTCGAAGAAGGCGCGGTTGTCGACGAGGAACTTCGCCGCGTCCCGGAGCGAGGGCGACACGTTCTTGTCCTGGGAGATGCGCTGGAGGTCCGCGTGCGACAGCGAGCCGTCCTTCTTGCCGTCCAGCAGGTCCAGGTAGCCGAAGTTCGCCTCCAGCGTGCGCAGCGAGTCCGCGTAGTCCAGCAGCTTGGGGTCCAGCGGGCTGCGGCTTCCAGAGGTGCCTCCCGCCTGCGAAGCCCCCGACGAAGCGGAGCTCGCGTAGCCCGCGCCCGCCTTCGCCGCGTCCTGGGGCGCGCAGTACTCCGTCTTCGCGGATGGGTTCTTCTTCAGCTCATCCGCCACGCCCAGCGCGCCGCTGGCCGCCATCATCACGTTGCCGCTCATCACCCCCGCGGCCGTCTTGATGGAGTTCGTGAGGACGGGGGGAAGCCCCAGGGCGTCCCCCGCCAGGTCGGCCACGGCGGTCATCGGACCGCCCAGCAGGTTCGCCACGCCTTTCAGGATGTCGAGCATCGATACTCCCGCGCGACGGGTTGAAGTGGGTGCTGCCAGGTGCCGCGCGCCGTCTCTTCGGACGCGGACAGGCATTGCAGCGGCGGTGCCGGGCGGAACCGCGCTCGGGGCGAGTCGAAACGCGGGGTTGGCCCACGGGGTCCGCAAGCCGCGTCCCCACCCACGGACGGGTCGGTCCGCCGCGGAGGATTGCGGCTAGAGTCCCGCGCCCATGCGCACCTTCGGGCTCGACTACGGCACCAAGACCATCGGGGTGGCCGTCTCGGATGGACTGGGGCTCACCGCCCAGGCGGTCACCACCGTGCGGCGCACGTCGCTCAAGGGGGACCTGGCGGAGCTGTCCCGGCTCGTGAAGGAGCACGAGGTGACGCGCTTCGTCCTGGGGCTGCCCCTCAACATGAACGGCACGGAGGGGCCCCGCGCGGAGGCCTCGCGCAAGTTCGCGCAGGTGCTGGAGAGCGCGACTGGACTGCCCGTGGAGCTGTGGGACGAGCGGCTGTCCACCGTGGCCGCCCAGCGCACCCTCCTGGAGGCGGACGTGCGCCGGGAGAAGCGGCGGGAGGTCATCGACCAGCTCGCCGCGCAGTTCATCCTGCAGGGCTGGCTGGACGCGCACCGTCCCAAGGACGAGGACGGCTACGACGACAACTACGACCCGGAGGGCTGAAGCAGCGCCTCCGGGGAATCGCTGACGACGGACTACGGCTGGCGCCGGTACACGTGCAGCGGCGCCGAGAAGCCGTCCTGCTCCTGGTACGCCACGCCGTCGAGCGTCAACGTGCGCCCCTCCAGCTTCACGCCGGGGTCCTTCACCAGCTTGCCGCCATCGAAGCGCACCAGCACCTCCGGCCGCGCGTCCGCCAGGCGCTGGCGGAAGGTGTCCCAGCGCACGCGCGCCATGCGCATCTCCGGCAGCGTGGAGAAGAAGGCCACCTGCAGGTCCATGTAGCGCGGATCATCGTCGATGGCCGCCGCGCCGCCCTTCGCCGCCACCTCCTCCTTGAGGTAGCGCGCCACCTGCATCACCGCCACGGGGTTCGTGGACGTGGGGCTCACCGGGCGCAGCGAGTCATGCAGCCCGCCCTCGGTGCGGAACGTGTAGATGCCCAGCGCCACCGGCATCACCACCGCCAGCACCGCGCTCACGCCCACCACCGCGCGGCGCGCGAAGGCCCCCTTGTTGCCCACCAGCGCCGCCAGGCCCGGCGCCATGAACACGGGCAGGAGCACCAGCTGCGTCACCGTGAAGCGGGCCAGGGGCACGAAGTTCAAGAGCACCGCCGCGCGCAGGGTGAAGTACAGCGTGGGCACCACCGCCATCACCACCAGCCAGCGCGTCTCCGGGTGCTTCTTCCACGCGCGCACCATGCCCACCGCGCCCAGGAGCGCCACGCCGGGCGTCAGCGTGAAGAGCGCCACCGCGGGCCAGAACCCCAGCTGCTGCAGCCGCCAGCCCAGCGCGCCCCCCGCACCACCCGAGTCGGCCACCCACTGCTTGTGGAAGTCCTCCACCGCCTTGATGGGGAAGAACGGGTCGCCGTGCGCCAGCTCGTTGCCCTGCATCCACAACAGCGGGAACGGCAGGCACACCAGGCCAAAGCCCACCGCGCGCGTCAGGGACGCCACCCGGTCCTCGCTGCTGAACACCAGCGCCACCGTGATGAGCGGGATGTACATCCACGCGTCGTAACGAAGCGCGCACGCGAAGTTGAGCAGCACCGCGCCCCAGAACAGCGGCTGGAAGCGGTTCTCCTCCACCCCTTCCGCCACCAGCGCGAACACCGCCAGCATGAAGAAGAGCGACACCGACTCACTGCCCGCGGTGGTGGAGAACTGCAGGTGCATGCCCCACGCGCTGAAGGCCAGCCCCGCGGCCACGCCCGCGCGCCAGCCGAACAGCCGCCGCGTCAGCGCGAACAGCGGCACCACCGACGCCACCCCGAACAACAGGCTCACCAGCCGGCCCGCCACGTCGCGCTCGAACACCGACAGCACCGCGCCCACCAGGTACAGGTGCAGGGGCCCGAACTGGTACGTGCCGTCCTTGTAGGACGTGATGACGTGAGGGTCGGCAAGCCACCGCTCCGCCAGCTCCGTGCGCACCACCGCGTCCCCGAAGAGGTTCTCGTTGATGAAGAACACCCCCAACCGGGGCAGGAGCGCCGCCAGGAGCAGCAGGCCCACCAACCACCGGGTGGACGGCTCGGGCTGGGGTGCGGGCACCGCGGACAGACCGGGCACGGCGGTAGGAGGGGAAGCAAGGGCGGCGGGACTCGAAGCGGGAACCATGGCGCGCGCGAGGATACGCAGGCAGGGCTCAAAGCCAAGCCAGCGTCCCTCCCACCTGCCCGGTGCCCGCCCGCCTGCCCTGTGCTTCTTGGGGAATCACTTCCCCGGGCAGCGTGGGATTCGCGCCGTTACGCACCCTTCTGGGCGGGATGGAACCGGTGCGCCGGCCGTCACGCCGACATGTGGAGCGGACACGGACGCTGCCCCACAGTGAGGGCCTGCCCGGACGGGATGTCCTCCAGCGGCAGCCCAAGCGTCGGGAAGTACGCGCTTGGGTGAGGTGGGACCGGACACATCGCACCGGGGGGGCTCCTCCCAGCGCGCGT
Source organism: Corallococcus sp. AB045 (assembly GCF_003668895.1). Classification (NCBI taxonomy): domain Bacteria; kingdom Pseudomonadati; phylum Myxococcota; class Myxococcia; order Myxococcales; family Myxococcaceae; genus Corallococcus; species Corallococcus sp. AB045. Next base: position 21,948 of record NZ_RAWN01000146.1, on the reverse strand, counting down.
CAGGGTCCTTATAATCGAAGTGCCTTTTCACCCCGTGGAGGAGGGCGGCTCCCCTCCGACACGAGCCGAACGCGCGGTCCCACTCCGCGGCGGGGTCCCGAAGGGGCTGAAGCATCGCGATTGTCGTCGCCTGGGACCTCTTCGGAGTGGGTGTGGAATGGCCTTCCAGCCCTCCAGGTTCACCATGTTGGCCCCCCGGAAGCACGCGACCGTTCGCGTCCTCCTGTGAGGCTACGAGGGAGAGACATGAAGGACGCTGAGAAGGGCTCGTGGGTCTCCAGGATCGCCGCGTTCCAGGACGTGAAGACCTACGCGGAACTCAACTGGGAGGGCTCTTTCGAGGACTACCTCGAAATCGTCCGCAAGAACCCCAAGGTCACCCGCACCGCCTTCCAGAGGATCTACGACATGATCCTCAGCCACGGGAAGTCGGAGTACATCGACAACAAGAAGAAGCTCACCCGCTACCACTTCTTCAGCGACGAGCGCTTCGGCGGCCGGGACGCCATCTTCGGCCTGGACGTGCCGCTGATGAAGCTGGTCAACGTCTTCAAGTCCGCGGCGCAAGGCTACGGCACGGAGAAGCGCGTCATCCTCCTGCACGGCCCCGTGGGCTCGTCCAAGTCCACCATCGCCCGCCTGCTCAAGAAGGGCATGGAGGAGTACTCCAAGACGCCGGAGGGCGCCGCCTACACCTTCTCCTGGCTCACCGACAAGAAGCAGCCGGACGGCACGGTGACGAAGGAGAAGATGAAGTGCCCGATGAACGAGGAGCCCCTCAACCTCATCCCCCGTGAGTGGCGCGACAAGGTCTTCTCCGAGCTGTCCCCGCCGGAGTCCGGCTACACGATTCCCAACGGCTGCGAGCTGTGCCCCGCGTGCCGCTTCGTCTTCAAGGAGCTGATGACCCAGTACGGCGGTGACTTCGCCCAGGTCATGGGCCACGTGCACGTCAACCGGCTCATCTTCAGTGAGAAGGACCGCGTGGGCATTGGCACGTTCCAGCCCAAGGACGAAAAGAACCAGGACTCCACCGAGCTCACCGGCGACATCAACTACCGGAAGATCGCCGAGTACGGCTCGGACTCCGACCCGCGCGCCTTCAACTTCGACGGCGAGTTCAACATCGCCAACCGCGGCGTCATCGAGTTCGTCGAAGTGCTCAAGCTGGACGTCGCGTTCCTCTACGACCTGCTCGGCGCGTCGCAGGAGCACAAGATCAAGCCGAAGAAGTTCCCTCAGACGGACATCGACGAGGTCATCATCGGGCACACCAACGAGCCCGAGTACAAGAAGCTCGAGAACAACGAGTTCATGGAGGCCTTGCGCGACCGTACGGTGAAGATTGACATCCCGTACATCACCAAGCTCGCGGAAGAGGTGAAGATCTACGAGAAGGACTTCAACTCCCGCGCCATCAAGGGCAAGCACATCGCCCCGCACACGCTGGAGATGGCCGCCATGTGGGCCGTCCTCACGCGCCTGGAGGAGCCCAAGAAGCACAACCTGTCGCTCCTGCAGAAGCTCAAGCTCTACAACGGCAAGACGCTCCCCAACTTCACCGAGGACAACATCAAGGAGCTGCGCAAGGAGTCCGTGCGCGAGGGCCTGGAGGGCATCAGCGCCCGCTACATCCAGGACAAGATCTCCAACGCCCTGGTGAGCGACAAGGGCGAGGGCTGCATCAACCCCTTCATGGTGCTCAACGAGCTGGAAGCCGGCTTGAAGACGCACTCCCTCATCAACACCGAGGACGCGCGCAAGCGCATGAAGGAGCTGCTCACCACGGTGAAGCAGGAGTACGAGGACATCGTCAAGAACGAGGTCCAGCGCGCCATCAGCGCCGACGAGGACGCCATCGGCAAGCTGTGCGGCAACTACATCGACAACATCAAGGCCTTCACCCAGAAGGAGAAGGTCCGCAACAAGTACACCGGCATCTACGAGGTGCCGGATGAGCGCTTGATGCGGTCGATTGAAGAGAAGATCGACATCCCCGAGAGCCGCAAGGACGACTTCCGCGGGGAGATCATGAACTACATCGGCGCGCTCGCCGTGGAGGGCAAGACCTTCAACTACCGGACCAACGAGCGGCTGCACAAGGCGCTGGAGCTGAAGCTGTTCGAGGACCAGAAGGACAGCATCAAGCTCAAGAACCTGGTGTCGTCCGTCGTGGACAAGGAGACCCAGGAGAAGATCGACTTGGTGAAGGACCGGATGATGAAGAACTACGGGTACTGCGAGATCTGCTCCACGGACGTGCTGAACTTCGTGGCCAGCATCTTCGCCCGCGGTGACGCCAAGGAGTAACGCCTAGCGACTTGCCTCAAGAGGGACGTGACACCGTGACCTTGAAGATCCACCAGGACCACTCCCGCTTCAAACAGATCGTCCGCGGGAAGATCAAAGCCAACCTGCGCAAGTACGTGCAGAAGGGCGAGATGCTGGGCAAGAAGGGCAAGGATGCCATCAGCATCCCCATCCCCTTCATCGACATCCCGCGCTTCAAGTACGGCCACAAGGAGCAGGGCGGAGTCGGACAGGGTGACGGTGACGTGGGTCAGCAGCTCGGCCCCGGGGCGGTGGAGCCCGGGGACGGGCATCAGGCCGGCCAGGGCGAGGGAGACCACGCCCTGGAGGTGGACGTCACGCTGGAGGAGCTGGCGCAGATTCTTGGCGAAGAGCTCCAGCTGCCGCGGATTGAACGGCGGCAGAACGAGCGCATCGTCACGCAGAAGGTGAAATACACGGGCGTGAACACCACGGGCCCGGAGTCCCTGCGCCACTTCAAGCGCACCTTCAAGCAGGCCCTGAAGCGTCAAATCGCCACCGGCACCTACGACCCGAAGATGCCGGTCATCATCCCCACGCGCGAGGACCGGCGCTACCGCAGCTACAAGCTGCAGGAGCTGCCGGAGACCAACGCGGTCATCATCTACATGATGGACGTGTCCGGTTCGATGGGGGACGAGCAGAAGGAGATCGTCCGCATCGAGAGCTTCTGGCTCGATACGTGGCTCAAGCACCAGTACAAGGGGCTGGAGTCGCGCTACATCATCCACGACGCGGTGGCCCGCGAAGTGGACCGCGACACGTTCTTCCACACCCGCGAGTCCGGCGGGACGATGATCTCCAGCGCGTACAAGCTGTGCCGGGACATCATCCAGGCGGACTACCCGAAGAGCGCGTGGAACATCTACCCGTTCCACTTCAGCGACGGGGACAACTGGAGCGCGGACGACACGCGCCAGTGCATCGAGATGCTCCGCAACGACATCCTCCCGCAGGTGAACCAGTTCGCCTACGGGCAGGTGGAGTCGCCCTACGGCAGCGGGCAGTTCATCAAGGACCTGCGCGAGGCGGTGGGTGACACGAACAACGTCTCGTTGAGCGAGATCGCGGACAAGGACGCCATCTACGCCTCCATCAAGGACTTCCTCGGCAAGGGGCGCTGACCAGGCGCTTCTGTCTCATCCCCCACCGGAGCCACCGCCCCATGCCCAAGAGCCTCACACCGCGACTCGCAGCGCTGCGGGATGAAATCCACGGCTACGCCAAGGAGTTCGGCCTGGATTTCTTCGACACCGTCTTCGAGATGGTGAGCTACGACGAGATGAACATGGTGGCCGCCTACGGCGGCTTCCCCACCCGCTATCCCCACTGGCGCTGGGGCATGGAGTACGAGCAACTGGCGAAGGGGTACGAGTACGGGCTTTCGAAAATCTACGAGCTCGTCATCAACAACGACCCCTGTTACGCCTACTTGATGGAGAGCAACCCGGAGGTGGACCAGAAGCTGGTGATGGCCCACGTCTACGGTCACTGCGACTTCTTCAAGAACAACTTCTCCTTCCGGCACACCAACCGCCGGATGATTGACGACATGGCCAACCACGCCACCCGCGTCCGGCGGTGGGTGGACAAGATTGGCGTGGAGAAGGTGGAGGACTTCATCGACCGGACGCTGTCGCTGGAGAACCTCATCGACCAGCACGCGCCCCACATCCGGCGCAACCCGGACCCGCAGCGCGCTGAGGAAGAGGCCAAGTCCAACGAGCGCGTGGAGGGCTTCAAGGTGAACCGCGAGTACATGCGCGGCTTCATCAACCCTTCGGAGTTCATGGACTCACAGCGCAAGCGCGCGGAGGATGAGAAGCAGCAGCGCAAGCGCTTCCCGGAGCGCCCTCAGCGCGACGTGCTCTACTTCCTCCTGGAGCACGCGCCGCTGGAGCCGTGGGAGGTGGACATCCTCTCCATCCTGCGCGACGAGGCGTACTACTTCGCGCCGCAGGGCCAGACGAAGATCATGAACGAGGGGTGGGCCAGCTACTGGCACTCCACCATCATGACCCGCCGGGCGCTGCGGGACGAGGAGATCATCGACTACGCGGACCACCACTCCGGCACCATGGGCGTGCGCCCCGGCGCCATCAACCCGTACAAGCTGGGCATCGAGCTGTGGCGGGACATCGAGGACCGGTGGAACAAGGGCAAGTTCGGCAAGGAGTGGGACGAGTGCGATGACCTTCGCGCGCGCCAGGCCTGGGACAAGAAGCTGGGCGCGGGGCGTGAGAAGATCTTCGAGGTGCGCAAGCACTACAACGACATCACCTTCATCGACACGTTCCTCACCGCCGAGTTCGCCCAGCAGCAGAAGCTCTTCGTCTACGGCTTCAACGACAAGCGCAACTCGTGGGAGATCTTGGACCGCGAGTTCCGCAAGGTGAAGAACAAGCTGCTCACGTCACTCACCAACTTCGGCCAGCCCATCATCGAGGTCGTGGACGGCAACTACGAGAACCGCTCGGAGCTGCTGCTCGCGCACAAGCATGACGGGCAGGACCTGAAGGGCGACTACGCGCGGGAGACGCTGCGCAACCTCCAGTCCCTGTGGCGGCGGCCGGTGAACATCATCACCCGCTACGACGGCAAGGGGACCCTGCTGCGCTACGACGGGCAGCACCACTCGGAAAAGAAAGTGGAGCTGTAAGTCTTCCGAGCCTCGGGGGCCTCAAGCAGGCAGGCGGGCTTGGGAAGTGCGGTCAGGATTTGGGCGGAGGACCAACAGTCCTCTACACTCCTGTATCGCCCCCCATGAAGACCGCTTCCCTCCTCTGCCTTGCCGCCCTCGGGGTGGCTTCGACGTCCGAAGCCGCCACCCAGTTCGAAATCAAGAACCGCCGCATCGAGCCGCGCCAGACGCTGGCGGGCGCGCTGCACGACGCGCAGCTGCCCGACGAGCAGGTGACGGCGGTCATCTCCGCGCTGGAGGGCGTGTTCGACTTCCGCAAGTCGCGCGTGGGCGACCAGTTCCGGCTGGTGATGAAGAACGGCGAGCTGGACTTCTTCGACTACCGCCAGAGCACCGTGGACGAGTGGCAGGTGCGCCGCGACGGGGAGAAGTACGTCGGCAGCAAGCGCTCCATCGAGGTGGAGAAGCAGGTGTCGCTGGTGTCGCTGGAGATCAGCTCGTCCCTGTACGAGGCGACACTCGCGGCCGGCGAGGACCCGTCCATCGGACTGGTGCTGTCGGACGTGTTCGCGTGGGACATCGACTTCTACCGGGACGTGCGCAAGGGCGACAAGGCCAAGGCCCTGGTGGAGAAGTTCGTCTCCAAGGGCCGCGTGCTGCGCTACGGCGAGGTGCTGGCGGCCACGTATGAGGGCGGCCTGGTGGGCAACAAGCGCGTGTTCCGCTACGTGCTGCCCAACGGCGAGGCCAACTTCTTCCAGGAGGACGGCGCCAGCGCGAAGAAGACCTTCCTCAAGAGCCCGCTGAAGTACGCGCACGTCACCAGCAGCTTCGGGTCGCGCTTCCACCCGGTGCTCCAGTACGTGAAGAACCACAACGGCGTGGACTACGGCACACCCATTGGCACCCCGGTGTGGGCCGTGGCGGATGGCACCGTCGTGTCCGCGGGCAACGCGGGCGCCGCCGGCAACATGGTGGTGCTGCGCCACGCCAACGGCATGGAGACGCAGTACATGCACCTGTCGCGCTTCGGCGACGGCGTGCGCTCCGGCCAGCGCGTGCGGCAGAAGCAGGTGATTGCCTACTCCGGCAACACCGGCCGCTCCACCGGCCCGCACCTGCACTTCGGCCTGAAGCGCAACGGCACCTACGCCAACCCGCTCACCCAGAAGTTCCCCCGCGCGGATCCGCTGCCCAAGGAGCTGACGGCGGACTTCCTCGCCAAGGCGCAGGACATGGCCCAGCAGATTGACGCCGTGTCCGTGGCCGCCGTCGCTGGCAAGGCGGGCCCGCCGCCCACCGCCACGAAGTAGGCGCCAAACGCCTTGAGTTGACAGCCCCCGGGCCCCCTCCCCTTCACGGTGGAGCGGGGCCCGTCGCTTTTCGCCGAGCCGTCAGGTCCACTCGATGAGGAACTCGGAATCGCCCAGGCACCGCTCGGTGCCCCGCACGCTGCCCTCGCGGTGGAGCGCGCTGAGGGGGCCAACGAGGATGCCCTCGTGGACCTCCACGGGCAGCAGGTCGCCCTTGAAGACGAGCCGCACGCGCTTGTCGCCCAGGGCCTGGTACTCGCGCTGCCCGTAGCTCACCGCGGTGGAGTACGACGCGGGCGCGTTGCCATAGAGGCGCTTGGGGTCTCCGCCGCCAGAGGTGAGGCGCAGGAGCGTCTGCCCCACCGTGGACTCGAAGAACGTCCCGACGATGGCCTCCCCGCACGCCCGCAGGGCCGCGTCACGCGTGCCGAACTCCGGCTGGAGCGCCTCCGACGCGAAGGCGAGCAGCCGCAGGAAGTCCACCGCCGGGTAGGAGAAGAAGTCCACGGGGCTGCGCTGCATGAGCGGCGCGCGCAGACGCTCCGCCGCGTCACGCCCCAACCGCTGGTGCACGAGCCGCAGCACCGCCGCGAAGCTCAGCCCCCGCACGGTGTCCCCCGGCCGGGTGAGGGCAATGCGCTGCTCCAGGTCATCCAGGGGGAGGGACATGCACAAAGCGTTTTACCCTACTTCCGCGTGATTCCGGTCCCTCTCACGAGGTCGATGCGGATGTCTGTCATTCCCTGGGGCCGCGCTGCGTCACGGCGGGTCCCCGAGCACCTTCCCTCCCTGACGGGGGAAGCGGCCGACCCCAGGCGTGGGACGTGGGTTTCCCCTGCCCTGGGCTGGCGTGACACGGTACCCTTCCGTCATGGGCGTCCCGCGTCAAAAGCGCGGGCGCCTGCACAGTCCATCAACCCCCTCGCGACCTTCGAGACGACCGACTTATGGCTCCTCCCGCCTCCGCGCGCCCCGCATCGCCCCCGCCCTCCGCCTCGGGAACCCCCGAAGACAGCGGCCGCACCGGGCTCGACGCGGCCAGCGTCCGTCGCGGCTTCTTCGAACACGTGCGCTATTCGCGCGGCAAGAACCCGGAGACGGCCACCCCGCACGACCGCTTCATGGCGCTGTCCCTGGCCGTGCGTGACCGCCTCACGGACCGCTGGGTGAAGACGGCGCGCACCTACTACGAGCAGGACGTCAAGCGCGCCTATTACCTGTCCGCGGAGTACCTGTTGGGTCGCGCGCTGGGCAACAACCTGCTCAACCTCAACATGTACGAGGCCGCGGCCGCCGCCATGCAGGAAGTCGGCGTGGACCTGAGCCAGCTCCTGGAGATGGAGCCGGACGCGGGCCTGGGCAACGGCGGTCTGGGCCGGCTGGCGGCGTGCTTCCTGGATTCGCTCGCCACCCTGGGCTACCCGGGCATGGGCTACGGCATCCGCTACGAGTTCGGCATCTTCTCCCAGGACCTGGTGGAGGGACACCAGGTGGAGCGCGCGGACGAGTGGCTGAAGTTCGGCAACCCGTGGGAAATCGTGCGGCCGGAGAAGGCGGTGCCGGTGCGCTTCTTCGGGCGCGTGGAGCACCACCAGGGTCCGGATGGCCGGCCGGTGGCGCGCTGGGTGGGTGGCAAGACGGTGATTGGCGTGCCGTACGACACACCCATCGCGGGCTACGGCAACAACACCGTCAACACGCTGCGGCTGTGGCAGGCGCGCGCGAGCGCGGAGTTCGACCTGCTGCTGTTCAACGCCGGTGACTACGAGCGCTCCGTGGTGGAGAAGAACGACTCGGAGGTCATCTCCAAGGTCCTCTATCCCAACGACGCGTTCCAGGCCGGCAAGGAGCTGCGCCTCAAGCAGCAGTACTTCTTCGTGGCGTGCTCCATCGCGGACATCGTCCGGCGCTACCTGAAGAACCACAACGACTTCCGTGACTTCTCCCGGAAGGTGGCCATCCAGCTCAATGACACGCACCCGGCCATTGGCGTGGCGGAGCTGATGCGCGTGCTGGTGGACGAGAAGCGCCTGCTCTGGGACGAGGCGTGGTCCATCACCCAGGAGACGTTCGGCTACACCAACCACACGCTGCTGGCGGAGGCCATGGAGCGCTGGCCGGTGTCGCTGTTCGAGCGGCTCCTGCCGCGTCACCTCGAAATCATCTTCGAGATCAACCAGCGCTTCATGCGCCAGGTGCAGATCCGCTACCCGTTCGACGTGGAGAAGCAGCAGCGGATGAGCCTGGTGGAGGAGGGCCCGGAGAAGAAGATCCGCATGGCCCACCTGGCCGTGGTGGGCAGCCACAGCATCAACGGCGTGGCCGCGCTGCACACGGACCTGTTGCGCCGCGACGTGCTCCCGGACTTCGCGCAGATGTACCCGGAGCGTTTCAACAACAAGACCAACGGCGTGACGCCGCGCCGGTGGCTGGCGTGGTGCAACCCGCGCCTGTCCAAGCTGATCACGAGCCGCATCGGTGAGGGCTGGGCCACGGACCTGGACCAGCTCCTGAAGCTGGAGGCGCACGCGGAGGACCCGGAGTTCCGCAAGGCCTTCCGCGAGGTGAAGCGCGCCAACAAGGAGGAGCTGGCCCAGCACGTGAGGGACTTGCGCTGGGTGCAGCTCAATCCGGACGCCATCTTCGACGTGCAGATCAAGCGCCTGCACGAGTACAAGCGGCAGCTGCTGGACGCCGTCCACATCGTGGCGCTGTGGATGAAGGCGCGGCGCGACCCGGCGAGCGTCATCACGCCGCGCGCGTTCCTCTTCGGCGCGAAGGCGGCGCCGGGCTACCACCTGGCGAAGCTGACCATCCGGCTCATCAACGGCATCGCGGAGGTGGTCAACAGCGACGCGGGCGCCACGGGGTTGCAGGTGGTGTTCCTGCCCAACTACCGGGTGAGCCTGGCGGAGCGCATCATCCCCGCGGCGGACGTGTCCGAGCAGATTTCCACGGCGGGCTGGGAGGCCTCCGGCACGGGCAACATGAAGCTGATGCTCAACGGCGCGCTGACGCTGGGCACGCTGGACGGCGCCAACGTCGAAATCCGGGACGCGGTGGGCGACGAGAACTTCTTCCTCTTCGGCCTGACGGCGGACGAGGTCATCGCGCGCAAGAAGGCCGGCTACAAGCCGCGCGAGGTGTACGAGTCCAACACGGAGCTGCGCGAGGCGTTGGACCTCATCCGCTCCGGCTTCTTCTCGCCGGAGGACCGCAACCTCTTCCAGCCGCTGGTGGACAGCCTGCTCAACGAGGACCGCTACCTGGTGCTGGCGGACTTCGCGGCCTACGCGGCGAAGCAGGAGGACGTGGCGCGCGCCTACAGGGACCAGGAGGGCTGGACGAAGAAGTGCATCATCAACGTCGCCCGCGCGGGCATCTTCTCCTCCGACCGCACCATCAAGCAGTACGCGGAGGAGATCTGGCGCGTGCAGCAGACGAAGGTGGAGTGACGTTCCGCTGAGCACCGGCAGCCCCAGCCTCCTGGGGCTGCCGTGTCGTCAGCCGCTCAGGCGGCCTTGTTGAGCCACGCCTCGTACGCGCGGAAGTCGTAGTCGCGGCCGAGGAAGTGGTTCACGAGGCGGGCGGCGTCGTCGGAGCCGCCCGGCTCCAGCACGGCGCGGCGGTAGGCCTGCGCGGGCTCGGGGTTGAGCAGGCCCTTCGTCTGGAAGACCGTGAAGAGGTCCTTCGCGATGACCAACGACCACATGTACGTGTAGTAGTTGGACGAGTACCCATCCAGGTGCCCGAAGGTGAGGTGGAAGTACGTGCCCTCCAGGTACGGGAAGGGGATGTACTGGCCCTGCAGCTCTCGCACGAGCGCGGTGGCGTCCAGGTCCTTCGGATCGCGCCGGTACAGCTCCAGGCTGAGCGCCGCGTAGAACATCTGCTGGCGCACGAAGAGGCCCTTGCCGAACTCGTCCGCGGCGAGCATGCGCTCCACCAGCTCCGCGGGCAGCGCCTCCCCCGTCTGGTAGTGCTTCGCGAAGGTCTGCAGGCACGTGACGTCGCGCGCCCACTCCTCCAGCATCTGCGACGGGGCCTCCACGAAGTCCCACTCCGTGCGCACGCCGGACAGGCCCGCCCAGCGCGTGTGGCCGCCGAAGATGTGGTGCAAGAGGTGGCCGAACTCGTGGAAGAACGTCTCCACGTCGCCGTGCTGCATGAGCGCGGGCTCCGTGCCGGGCTTGGGGAAGTTGCAGATGAGCGCGCCTTCCGGAAGCCGCCGCCCGGACTTGCCGCTCGTCAATGTGAACTGGGCCGCGTGCTTGTACTTGTCCGCGCGCGGGTGCATGTCCAGGAAGAAGCGGCCCTTGAGCGTGGTGCCTTCGTAGACGTCGTAGACCTCCACGTCCGGGTGCCACACGGGCACGTCCTTCACCGGGCGGTAGGTGACGCCGAAGAGGCGCGCGGTGAGGTCCAGCACGCCCTGCTTCACGCGCGTGTATTCGAAGTAGGGGCGCACCGTCTGCGAGTCGAAGGCGTACTGCTCCGCCTTCACGCGGTCATCCAGGTGGCCGGAGTCCCACGGGTTCACCTTGTCGGCGTTCGGGTCGTCCTTGCGCTTGCGCTCCAGGAGCACCGCGTAGTCGCGCTTCATGCGCTCTTCGGACGCGTCGGCGATCTTCCGGATGAAGGTGCCTGCGGCGTCCGCGGTGCGCACCATCTTGTCCTCGGTGGCGTAGGCGGCCCAGTGCGGGTAGCCCAGGAGCGTGGCCAACTCGTGGCGCTTCTGCACCAGGCTCTGGAGCACGTTCACGTTGGCGGGGTAGCCGCGCTGGCGGTTGGCGCGCCAGAGCTCCTCGCGGGCCTTGCCGTCGCGCGCGTAGGTGAGGAAGGGCACCAGGTCCGGGTAGTCCGTGGAGATGCGCACCTGGCCGTCCTCGCCGGGGGCGTGCGCGCGCACGTAGTCCTCCGGCAGGCCGTCCAGCGCGGAGGGGGGCAGGGACACCTTGCGGGTGTCCTGGCTGATGTTGCGGCTGAACTCCTGGCCAATGCGGACGAGCTCCTCCTGGAGCGCCTTCACCTTCGCGCGGGTGGCGTCGTCGCGGTCCACACCGGCGCGGCGGAAGTCTCGCAGCACCTTCTCCATCCACTTGCGCGTGGCGGCGTCCTGCTGGGACAGGTCCACGCGCGCCAGGACGTCGTAGACGCCCCGGTCCATGCGGATGTCGTTGGCCAGGTTCTCGATGGCCTGTTCGGAGGCTTCCGCGGCCTCGCGCAGGGCGGCCTCCGGGTGCGTGTGGCGCACGACGCTGGCGCGCGCGGCGGCATCATCCAGCGCGGCGGAGGACTCGTCGAACACCTCCAGGACCTCCTTGGGGGGCGTGGAGGCGGGCAGCGTCTTCAGTCGCGCGATGCCGTCGCGGGCCCTGGCCAGGGCCTCCTCGCTCGCGCGGCGGAACTCCTCCGGCGGGCAGGTGACGTGGCGGGCGGCGTCGGGGACCAGGGGCTCGGACACAGGTAAGGCTCCTCTCAAGCCGTGGGTGTCAGGAAAGTGCCCAAAGCTAATGCGCTCCGCCGGCCCTGGCAGCATCCGTGTGGCGTGGCGCGGGCGGTTGCCGGGCAGTGGACGCCCTCCCCTGCCCCGTCCGTCGGGCGGCGGACGGGCGGGCGGTGCCCCAACGGCGGAAGGCCGCCCCGGCGTGCGTGCCGGAGGCGGCCTTCCTGGGACTTCTCAAGGGCGAGGCGGAGGCGTCAGTAGAACTCGAGCGGGCTCGAGGAGTTCTGTGGCTGCCGGACGGCGCGGGTCACGAAGTCATCGAAGTTGTTGTTCGAGTCGTAGGCGTTGCCCCTCAAGGCATCCGCGCCACCCGTGTCCAGGGTGGAGGAGATGGAGGTGGACACGGCTTTGCGCTCGATACTGTTGCCGCGCGCTGGCGGCGCCACGGCCTGGGAGCCTTCTGGCAGCATCCGGCCCGTTCCGTAGGCCAGCGTGTCCGCGACACCCGTCGAGGTGGTGGGCACCAGCGTGGACGTCGAGTCACCCAGCCGGATATTGCCCCCGCCCTGAGCCAGGTCCACACCGCCGCTCCAGACCGCATCCACGGTGATGGACGGATTGTTGGTGACGAAGCGGCTGCTCGCGAACAGGAAGTAGCCGTGCGCCTTGATGACCTTCCGAGGCGTGGTGGTGCCCACTGTCGCCGCGAGGGTGTAGTCCGTCGAGCTACCGGCCGCGGAGCGATACATCAACTTCCAGCCCGTCAGGTCGATGTCCGCATTGGTCGGATTGTAGATCTCGATGAAGTCCTCATCCGTGTTGGCCACGCTTCCAGGCGAGACTTCGCTGATGACCACGTGGTTCGTCAGCGGAGCCTTCACCACCGTCACGGAACCGTAGGTGCCCTCGGGCGGATCCACCTTGCCGAACTGGTCGCAGTACACCCACGGCGCTCCCGCGTCCGTGAACCGGTAGCGGAAGCCGTAGCTGTACGTGCCGGCCGTGGGAATCTGGAGGATCGCCTTCATCTCGTCGTTGTTCGAGCCCGGCGAGTTGAAGCCCGCGTTGAACTCCGCCGCCTTCCACGTCCAGCCCGCGGGGTTGGTGGGGTCCGAGCCGTAGCCCAGCTGCGCCTCGATGCGGGGGTAGTAGTCGTTGCCACTCGTGTTCTTCTGCGTGACGTCGCGGCTGTAGAACTGGCTGTAGATGTCGTAGCTGTCGGTGGTGTTGATTTCCGCCGGGTAGGCGCCGTTACCCGCCGGGAACGTCTTCGGGTACTGGATGGCGCACCAGTTCAGCGGCTTCTCCACGTTCAGGCCGCAGTCGTCGTTGGTCTGGCCCGGCGTGCCCCGGTCCCCGCCGGACAGGCTGCCGGTGGATTCACACCAGTACCAGGCCTGGGCGCTGCCCTTCGTCCCGATGATGCTGGACGCAAGGCTCATGGCCCGGCCCGTCGCCTGGGGGAACGCGCTCGTGTACGTGAGGCTGTCCACCGTCACCGTGCCCTGCTTGAGCGTGATGGAGCCGGTGCTGTCCATGAACACGTCGATGCCGTAGTCGGTGTTCGCCGACACGCCACCATTGCGCGTGAAGTTCGCGTCCTGCGCGAGCACCGTCCTCCCTCCGGGGGGCACCAGCAACGTGGGGTTGTGGAGCACCGTGAAGGACGAGGCCGTGCCCGCGCCGTCCACCAGGTTCACCACCAGGCCGTGCGCATCCAGCAGCTTCGACGTGGTGTTGGTCAGCTCCAGGTACTCCGTGGTGCCCGCGGAAGGCGAGTGCATCACCTCCGAGATGACCAACTCGCCCGCGCCCGGGTGCGGCGCGTTGGTGCACGCGCCCGCGTAGCAGACCGCGTCCGCGCCGGTGCAGGCCTGGAGGGACCCCTCGCCGTCCTCACAGGTCGGCGAGCCGTTCCGCACCACGCACACCGACGAGAACACCTCCAGCGAATAGCCATCCTCCGTGCACTGGGGCGCGGGCGGCGTGCACACGTAGCCATCACACGGGTTGGTGGTGGCGGCGCTCGCGGTGGCGAGCATGCTGGCGTTGCCCGCGCCGTCGAACGTCCTCAGCGCGAAGTGGTACGTCGTGGCTGCCGTCAGGCCGGTGACAGTGAAGGACTCCGCCGTGCCCGCCGTCCGCGGCGCACCCACGCCCGTCACGAGCGTGGCCACGCCGAAGGTCGCGTCGTTGAGGGGGAACGTGGCGTAGCGCAGCTCGTAGCTCGCGGCCGTGCCCAGCACACCGTCATCACCGGGGGCCTGCCAGTCCAGCCGGATGCTGGCACCGTCCACCGCCGTCGCGCTGAAGTCCGCCGCGGCGGCCGGCGACTCCACGTCGGAGACGATCAGGTCCGCCGACGTGACGGTCTGGAAGTCGTCCGCGCTCACCCGGAGCTGGTACGTGCCTTCGTCGTTGATGCTGAGCTCGCCGAAGGTGGCCACGCTGCCCGTGGTGGTGCGCGTGGGGATGCCCTGGGCGAAGGTGCCGCCCACCAGCGCCAGTTGCACGTCGGCCGACGCGTCGGTGAGGGTGTTGCCGTAGGCGTCCTTCACGGCCACCTGGATGTCCGCCAGCGCCTGCCGCACCGAGCCCGTCGTGGGCGCGGAAGCGAAGGTCAGATGGCCCCCGGCCGCCGGGACGATGGAGTAGGTGTGCGAGGCCGTGAGCGACGCGTCCGCCACGTCCTCCGCGGTGACAGACGGGGCCCCGGCGGTGCGCAGCTCCACGCTGAAGGTGTGCCGGCCCTCGTCCAGCAGGGTGAACGTATAGGCCCCGGGCAGCACCGCCTGCGCGTCCGTGGAGGAGAAGGTCACCGTGGACGCGTAGTCCTTCGCCACGTTGCCGTAGGTGTCACGCGCCACCAACTCGTAGCTCAGCGACTGGCCCGCGCCGAAGGGGCCCGAGCTCGCGACGGCCTCGAGGACCGCGGCCGCGCCAGCCTGCACGTCCACGTCCACCGTCACCGTGAGGGCCGGGGTGACGGTATCCGTGGCGGTGAAGGTCCGCGCGCCCGCCGTCTTGAACACGAGCCCGGAGACGGTCTTCTGGCCCTCGTCCGCGGGGGCGAAGACGGCGTCCGCGGGAATCTCCGCCTGCGCGTCCGACGACGTGAAGTGCACCGTGCCGGTGTAGTCCTTGAGGATGTTCCCGTAGACATCCGTCGCGGACAGGGTCACCGCGAGCAAGGCGCCCGCGTTGACCGGCGCCTGGAAGGGCGCCAGCACCAGCTTCGCCGCGGCGCCCGCGCCCACCGTGAAGGCCTGGCTCACCTTCGTCAGCGCACCCGCCGTGGCGGTGAACGTGAACGTGCCCGCCGTATCCACGCGCAGGCCAGGGAACGTGGCCACGCCGTCCACCGCCGCCACGGTCACGGCCGGGAAGCCGGACTGGCCGGTGAGGGTCAGCGTCACCGCCGTGGTGGCCGTGGAGACGACGTCGCCGCGCGAGTCCAGCAGCGACACTGCCACGTTCGCGAGCGCCGAGCCCGCGGTGCCGTTCGACGGCTGCGGCGTGAACGCCAGCTGCGCCACCTGCGGATCCGACGTGGACACCGCGAGGCTGTCCGACCGCGCGGAGTTGCCGTGCGCGTCCGTCACCTTCAGCGCCACGTGGTACGTCTGGCCCGGCGTCAGGCCGGAGAGGTTCGCGGACTGCACCGTGCCCGCGGGCACGGGGGCGGCGACGGTCACCGGCGTCGCCGCGTTGAAGGCCGCGTCCGTGGTGATGGCGGACGTGGAGTAACGAAGCTCCTGCGACGCGAGCTGTCCCTGCACACCGTCATCCCCCACGCCCGTCCACTGCACGGTGAGGCCCGTCTCCGTGGCCCCCGTCTGCGTCAGCACCGGCTTCGCGGGCGCCACGTCATCCACCACCTGCACGTCCGCGCTGCTCACGTCCTGCAGGCCCTGCGCGGAGGCCACCAGGTGCGTGGTGCCATGCCCCGCGATGCTCAACCCCGTGAACGTCGCGACGCCGTCCACCGGAGCCGCGCTCACGGCCCCCGCGAGCGTGAAGGCCCCCGCCGGCAGCGACAGCTTCACCGCCAGCCCGGTCGCCGACACCGGGTTGCCGAAGGCGTCCTGGACCGCCACCTTCACATCCCCCAAGGACGCGTGCGTCGACACCGGCGAAGCGGGCTGCTGCGTGAACACCAGCTTCGAGGGCGCCGCGGCGGACACGTCCACGGGCTGCTCGAACGAGAAGTCCCCCGCGCTGTCCGCGATGGTCAGGAACTGACGCCCGGCCGTGCGGAAGGTGATGCCCTGGAACTTGAACCTGCCCGCGTTCGCGGCGGTGAACGTGTGAGCGGCGGGCAGCGTCGCGGCCGCGTCCGTGGACGTCAGCGTCACCGTGCCCGAGTAGGTCGTCACCGTGTTGGAGTACTGGTCCTTGAGCGTGACATCCAGGTCCTGCGCCACGCCCGCCGTGGCGGTCTCCAGCAGGGTGCCCAGCCCCAGCCCCGACACCGCGCCCGGCACCACCGAGATGAAGTTGCTGGTCACGGCGATGCAGCCCGGAGCTTTCGCGATGAAGTTTAGGATGCCGCTCGCCTTCTTCAGCACCACGTCCGAAAAGGTCGCGACGCCGTTCACCGCCGCCACCGTCAGCCGCCCCTCCGGGAGCACGATGCCGCCCGAGCCCAGCGACAGCGTCACCTCCGCCGTGCTGTCCGTCACCAACGCGCCGGCGCCGTCGAGCACCTCCACCACCAGGCCTTCGAGCGGCACGCCCACCATGCCGTCCGGCAGTGTCGCGCGGAACGCCAGCCTCTTCACGGTGCTGACGCTGGCGAAGTCCACCGTGGCCGTCTGGGTGAGCGGCACGCTCTTGCCGGTATCATCCAGCACGGAAGCCTTCACCGTCTTCACGCCCGGCACCGTGGAGGACACCCGCGCCCTCGCCACCCCGGTAACGTCGGTGATGGCCGCTGACTCCAGGACGGAGGCGCCCTCCCCCTCCACCGTCACCGTCACCGTGCGCCCGGACAGCCGCGAGCCGTCCGCCTTGCGCAGCGCCGTCACCGAGACGACCGCCACGTCCTGGCCGTTCGCGAGCACCCCCGTGGGCCGGTCCACCGTCACCGTGGAGGCCGCCACGTCCACCACGCCGTCCACCTCGGGCGGGGGCTGCGGGGAGGTTCCAGAGTCATTGCAGCCGAGTGACAGGCCCAGACACAGCACGCTCAACCCCAGACAGCGGGCGAGCACAGCGATCCGTGGGGACATGGAGGTCTCCGTCCAGCGAGCAGCCCCGCGCGGCAGCGTGCACTTCACGCAGGGTTGCAGTGCTTTCTAGCAGACCTCCCCCGGCCCCCGCTAAACAGGGCCGGGACTTTGCACACACTGGAATCAGCCGTTGATGGCCTGGAGCACCGCGGCGCCGCCCAGGAGGGACTGGCCGCCGTCGCAGACCATGATGGCGCCGGTGATGAAGGACGCGGCGTCCGAGGCCAGGAAGAGGGCCAGCCGGGCGATGTCGTCCGGGGTGCCGAAGCGCTGCAACGGCAGGGCCTCCGCGAGCTTCTGACGCGAGCCCTCCGACGGAGCCAGGCGGCTCATGCCCTCCGTGCCCTCAATCGGGCCCGGGGTGATGGCATTGACGCGCACGCCCGTGCCGCCCCACTCGATGGCGAGCACGCGGGTGAGCATGTCCACGCCGGCCTTCGCGGCGCACACGTGGGCCTGCATGGCCATGGGCAGGTAGGCCTGGGGCGCGGAGATGTTGATGACGGCGGCGCCCGGCTTGCGCAGGTGCTCGAAGGCGGCGCGGGACACGTTGAAGGTGCCCAGCACGTCGATGTCCATCACCGCCTTGAAGCCGTTGGAGGACATGCCCAGCACGGGCGCGGGGAAGTTGCCGGCGGCGCCGCACACCAGCACGTCGATCTCGCCGTACGCGTCCTTCACCTGCTGGAGCGCCTTCTCCACCGACGCGTAGTCGCGCACGTCCGCGGCCACGCCCATGGCCGTGCCGTGGGCCTGAAGGCCCTTCACCGCGCCCTCCAGCTTCTCCACGTTGCGGCCGTTGATGGCCACCTTCGCGCCCGCCTTCACGAACGCGGTGGCGATGCCGAGGTTGATGCCGCTGCTGCCGCCGGAGACGAACGCCGTCTTGCCCTTGAGCAGCCCATCCTTGAACACGCTGTCCGCCATGGAATCGCTTCCTTTCGAAATCAGCCGAACTCCACGACCTTCTGCCCGAAGAGGCGGTCCACCGCGAGGAGCAAATCGTCGTTCACCTGCACCTTGAGGGTGGTGCCGGAGATGTGCGCTTCCGCCTCCCCGGGGAACAGCACACTCACCGCCACCGGGGTCGCGCCCGCGTACTTCTTCGCCAGCTCGTTGAGCTTCGCCAGCCGCTCCTCGGTGACGATCTCCGCGGGCAGCCGCAGCTCCAGGCGCTTGGTGCGCTTCTCACGCACGGCCTTGAGGCTCTGGATGTCCTCGACGATGAGCTCCGCGGTGGGCGTGTTCTCGTCGCGCTGGGAAATCTGCACCGTGCCGGTGACGAGGATGGGGTCGTCCGACTTGAGCAGGTGCTCCCAGTGCTCGTACCCCGGCTTGGGGCCCTGCTTGGACCACTTGCCGTCCTTGCCCATCACGTTTCGCGTGCCGTCCTTGCCCGGGAAGCACACCAGCTCCGTGGAGCCAGACAGGTCTTCAATGGTGACCCACGCCATGCGCTTGCCCGTCTTGGTGGGGCGCTCGCGCAGCACGGTGATGATGCCCGCCACGGTGAGCTTCTCGTCGCGGCGCGCGCGCTGCACGGCGGTGATGGGCCGCGCGTAGCGCTTGAGCTCCTTCTCGTACTGATACAGCGGGTGGCCGGACACGTAGAAGCCGATGGACTCCTTCTCGAAGGCCAGGCGCTCCTTCTCCGGCCACTCCTCCACCGCCGCGTAGTCATCCTTGAGGCCGGTGCCGGAGGACGCGGGGCCCGCGAGCATGCCGAACAGCGAGCTCTGACCCGCGGCCTTGTCCTTCTGGCTGGACGAGCCGCGGTTCATCGCGCGCTCGATGGTCTCGAAGAGCTGCGCGCGGGGGCGCTTCTCGAAGTCGAAGGCGCCGGCCTTGACCAGCGCTTCCAGCACCTTGCGGTTGACGCGGCGGCCGTCCACGCGCTCGCAGAAGTCGAAGAGGCTCTTGAAGGGGCCTTCCTTACGCGCCTCCAGGATGGACTCGATGGCGCCCTCGCCCACGCCCTTGATGGCGCCCAGACCGAAGCGGATCTTCCCCTCCACCGCGCCGAAGGCCATGTCGGACTGGTTCACGTCCGGCGGCAGCACCTGCGTGCCCGACTCGCGGGCCTCGCCGATGTGCTTCACCACCTTGTCGGTGTTGTCCTTCTCGCTGGTGAGAAGGGCGGCCATGAATTCGCACGGGTAGTGGGCCTTGAGCCACGCCGTGTGGATGGTGACCAGGCCGTACGCCGCGGAGTGGCTCTTGTTGAAGCCGTACTCGGCGAACTTCTCCATCAGGTCGAAGATTTCGCCCGCGACCTTCAGGTCCACGTTGTTGATCTTGCAGCCTTCGAGGAAGCCGGCCCGCTCGGCCTGCATGACCTCGGCCTTCTTCTTGCCCATGGCGCGGCGAAGAAGGTCGGCGCGGCCCAGGGTGTAGCCTCCCAGCACCTGGGAGATCTGCATCACCTGTTCCTGGTAGACGATGACGCCGTAGGTGTCCTTGAGCACCGGCTCCAGGTTGGGGTGCGGGTAGGCCACCTTCTCCCGGCCGTGCTTGCGGTTGATGAAGACGTCCACCATGCCGGAGTCCAGCGGACCCGGGCGGTAGAGCGCACCCGCGGCGATGACGTCTTCGAAGCAGGTCGGCTTCAGCTTCATCACCATTTCGGTGAAGCCGCTGGACTCCATCTGGAAGACGCCGGCGGTGTCGCCCTCCGCCATCAGCTGCCACATCTTCTCGTCGTGCAGCGGGATTTCGTGCCGCTTGATGTCCTTGCCGTGGTTGCGGTTCACCAGGTCCAGCGCGTGCTGGATGACCGTGAGCGTCTTCAGGCCGAGGAAGTCGAACTTCACCAGGCCCGCGGCCTCCACCTCGTCCTTGGCGAACTGGGTGATGAGGATCTTTTCGCCGGGCGGCTGGTAGACGGGCACGAACTCCCAGAGCGGCTTGTCCGCGATGACCACGCCCGCGGCGTGCATGCCGGGCTGGCGGTGCAGGCCCTCCAGCGCGAGCGCGATTTCCAGCACGTCCTTGGTGGTGACGGGGTTGCCCTCCACCTCACCGATGTTCTGGGGCTTTTCGATCATCTCCTTGAGGCGAGGCTCCATCTCGATGGCCTCCTTCAAGGTGATGTTGAGGACTTCGGGCACCAGCTTGGCGATGCGGTCGCCTTCGCTGAAGGGCAGGCCGAAGACGCGGCACACGTCGCGCAGCACGCTCTTGGCCTTGAGCGAGCCGAACGTGATGATCTGCCCCACGTTCATCTCGCCGTACTTGCGGCCCACGTACTTGATGACCTCGTCGCGCCGGTCCTGGCAGAAGTCGATATCGAAGTCCGGCATCGACACGCGCTCCGGGTTGAGGAAGCGCTCGAAGAGGAGGTTGTACGGGATGGGATCCAGGTCGGTGATGCGCAGCGCGTAGGCGACGAGCGAACCGGCGCCGGAGCCACGGCCCGGGCCCACCGGGATGTTGTGGTCCTTGGCCCAGTTGATGAAGTCCTGGACGATGAGGAAGTAGCCGGAGAAGCCCATGCGCTGGATGACGCCCAGCTCCAGCGTGAGGCGCGCCTGGTACTGCTCGCGGTCGATGGGGTACTGGCCTTCCAGTTCCTTGAAGCGCTGGCGCAGGCCCTCGTAGGCCAGCTCCGACATGAAGGAGTCCGGGGTGTGGCCGTCCGGCACCTTGAACGTGGGGAGCATGGGCTTGCCCAGCTTCAGCTCCACGTTGCACATGTCCGCGATGCGCATGCTGTTGTGCACGGCCTCCGGCGAGTCGGAGAAGAAGCCGAGCATCTCCTCCGGGCTCGTGACGTAGAGCTTGTCGGTGGAGTGGCGCAGGCGCTTGTTGTCCGCCAGCGTCTTGCCGCTGGCGATGCACATGAGCAGCTCGTGCGCCTTGGCGTCCTCGCGCTTGATGTAGTGCGCGTCCGCGGTGGCGACGAGCGGGATGTCCAGGTCACGAGACAGCTGCTTCAGGTTCTCGTTGGCCTTGTCCTGCTCGACCATGCCGTTGGACTGGACCTCCAGGTAGAAGCTGTCGGGCTCGAAGATGCCCTTGTATTCGGCGGCCACGCGGCGGGCGTGGTCCATGTCGCCGCGGAAGCACGCGCTGGTGACTTCACCGCCCAGGCACGCGGTGAGGCCGACCAGTCCCTTGCTGTGCTCCGCGAGCACCTGCTTGTCGATGCGCGGGTGGTAGTAGAACCCGTTCATGTACGCGGTGGAGGACAGGTAGCGCAGGTTCGCGTAGCCCTCCGCGTTCTTGGCCAGGAGGATGAGGTGGTGGGCCACCTTCTCGGAACGGTCCTCGCGCCCCTTGGGGCCGGCGACATAGGCCTCCAGGCCGAGGATGGGCTTGATGCCGGCGTCCTTCGCCTTCTTGTAGAAGTCGATGGTGCCGAACATGTTGCCGTGGTCCGTCACGGCCACGCTCGACATGCCCTTCTCCTTCACCGTCTTGATGAGGTCCTTCATCCGGATGGCCCCATCCAGCAGCGAATAGAGGGTGTGGAGGTGAAGGTGGGTAAAGGACATGGGCGTTCCGGCTCCCGGTGAAGAAAGAGGCGCCTGAACACTAGAGCCCGCAACCCCTGCTCGCCAGTCCAGTGACGGGGCTGGAAGAAAGAAGCGGGACGCGCGCGTGCGGGGCCCGGAAAACCGGCCCGGGAGACACCGGGAGCGGAATTCCAGCCCCCCGTCCGTCCGGGCGTGGGCACTCCTTCCGGCCACGGGGTGGCCGCCGTGGGATTCGTGACCACGCTGCCCCAGGATGCCCGCCTTCGCCCGTACACCGCCGACGCTCGCTCGCGCCCTCCTGCTGGGCTGCCGGGCGGGCCTGCTCGTCTTCCTGGCGCTCTACACGCTCTGTGCCCTGCTGAACATGCAACTGGGTTACCAGGGGAACGAGAGCCACGTCGTCACGGAGTACGTGTGGAACGCGTGGCGGAGCGTGGTGCTGTGGCAGGTGGCGCGGATCATCGGCGCGTACTGCGTGGTGGGGCTGGTGCTGGGGGCGCTCTTGGGGGCC